>JABXIK010000020.1 GCA_013373125.1 Gammaproteobacteria bacterium
AAAAAATCCCGCATTAAGCGGGATTTTTTATGTCTGCCTTTAAGCAATGATCAGCTGGCACAAACGCCCTTCATTAAAATCTTATTAGTCCAATGTAAAAAACCGTGTGAGGTTGAGAACTGTGTACTCACCGCTTGTAGGTTCCCTTGGCATTGAGATTCGAGATCCGCTTTCGCTTGGTCCACATAGTCCGTATCAAATGCAAAAAACAGAACGACTTTTTGCTCGGCACGGGCTTCCACAATTTTTGTTTTTTGGGTTTTGGCCTTCATGTTTGAGCCAAAGCCATCGGTATGCACCATATGGATACTATGGGTGCATCCAGTTATCGCAAGCATTGCGATTAAACTGAATAATAGTTTTACGTTCATGTGTCACCTTTACGCTTTTTTGCAATAGCCGCTGGCAATCACTTCACGTTTAAATACCAAAACGTAGGCTGTGGTTTGGTGTTTGGTTAGAACACCAGTCAATTTACCGTTAGGGCATTCTTGTTTTAGATTGTTAATGGCTTCATCCACAAAATTATTTTGTGTGGTAAAACCTAGGAATAACCAATCATGAGCGCTAGCACTGACAAGTTGACCTTTATCACTTGGGATTTGCGTTAAAGAAACCGAGTTTAAAGACATGCAGCCACTTAAGGTTAAGATGGCAGCTAGGGTAATGAATAAACGAGTCATTTTCTTTCCTTATAAAATACAGTCGGCGTCGATGCGCACAATTTCGCCACTCACTGGGCCATAAGTTTTCGCTTCGCGAATGTTGCGAATACCCGTGATTTTTCCGGTTTTACATTGTTGGTATAGAGCGTCCAACACGTTTTCAGCATAGGTATCAAAAAACACAGGATTACCGGTACGCGGGCCCATGTTAATTAACGCTAAAAAGTCACGAATTTCTTGAAGCTGTTGGTTGCGTTTTGAGTGGGTGGCTAATTCGGCTGCCGCACCTGCAATGACGGCCATTTCAACACCTGTTTCGCTGACTTTTACTGAAATAGGGGAGAGGTTGCCTTTACTTTGGTCGATGTCGCCGATTTGAACGTGGTCCAATCGTGCGCATGCCCCAAGTAATAGCAAAGCACCCATGAGGATGAGCTTTTGCATGTTACAAAGTCCATATTGTTTGAGGGAGGCGCAGAGTAGCTAATCCTTGCCCCTGAGACAAGGCGAGTTTTACAAAAAGTTGTTCTAAATTAAGGGGTTAGCCGCGAAGATCACGATGAGTCACTTCATACCCACGGTCTTTATAGAATTTGAAATGCTGGCGAGTTTGCTCCAGAACCGTCTCATCTTGAATCACAATTTCTAGCACACGAGCAAAGCGGCTAAAGAAGCTTGGTTGAGGTGAGCTTAAGTTTATCATCACATCAAAGTGGTGGGCCGGATGATCTTGCCAGCCAATTTGCACCGGGGCGCTTTGTGGCTCGTTCACTAAGTTGTGGGGAAGAAAGGATTCGGCTTTGTACGACCACATGAGGTCGTCTAAGCGTTGTGCTTGCTCGGCGTTTTCCACATGCACATACACTTGATGACCTTCACCATAGGCTTTTTCACTGAGGCGACACGCAAATTGAAAGCGGGCGAGTTCGTCAGTATGGCCTAAAATATAAAAGTCGATGGCAGTCATGGGGGTACTCATATGAAATCGGCCTTTAGTGTACATGCAGCAACGGGGTTTCACCAAGTAACGCAATGCCCAATCCATCTGGAAGCTATTCACATGGACAAGCTCATGATGTGTCTGTATAAACTCCAGCCGATTTTAATATCAATAACAAAAATAATACGTTCAGATTTTAAGCAGTAATCCCATGATCCGCCTTATTCGATTTGTTTTGATGTGCACACTAAAGCTGGTGTGTGCTGTGCTTTACCGTTATCAATTGCGTTGGTTGAGCGACGAGAATTTTAAACAGTTTAAAGACGTGCGTTTGATTGTGTTTTTAAACCATACAAGCTTGTTGGAGCCATTGTTTATTGGCGCGGCGCCTTTGTCTGTATTGTGGCGCTTAAGTGGTGAACTCATTGCCCCAGGCGCCGATATTACCTTGAATGATCGCCCTATTGTGGGCCGCTTATATCACAGCCTACTACCGGGCTTGGTTCCGATTACGCGTAAAAAAGATGAGTCGTGGCATCATTTTATGAGCCTAGTCAGTAAGGATACCTTGGTGGCAATTTTGCCAGAAGGGCGCATGAAGCGGACGTCCGGTTTGGATAAGCATGGCAAGGCCATGACAGTACGTGGCGGTGTGGCGGATATTTTACAAATTAAACAGCATGGTAAGGTGTTGTTTGTGTATAGCGGCGGTTTGCACCATGTGCACGCCCCTGGGGATAAGTGGCCTAAAATATTCAAAACTATCAAGGCCAATGCCGAAATTATGGATATTCAATCCTATAAAGACGGTTTAAAAATCAAGCCGGATGAAGATTTTCGTGAGGCAGTGGTGGCGGATATGCAGCGCCGATTAGAAACCCATGTGCCAATGGATAAGCCGTAATACTTTGATCGCTATGGGGCACCTTTCAGTTGATTGGTGCTATTCGTGGTAATCCTCAAGTTCAGATTTGAACTGAGCCATACTGTTTAATAACCAGTGCCTAAATGCGACCACAGGGGCTTCTTTGATTTTCTCCGGTTTAATGAGCAAGCTAATCCAGTGTTGCGTGATTAACTTATGCTTAATGGGGCGCACTAGCTCACCGTTTTGCATATGCTCCAATGTAGAAATATGATCCGCCAAGGCGATGCCTTCACCGGCTAATGCCAGTTTAATACACTGGATTTGGTCATATATGATGGGGCCGTTTTTAGGCAGCTTTTGTTTGCAGCCCGCACTCTTAAACCATTGCGCCCACCAATGGGTAGAGCCTTCATGTAAGAGTGGGAATTTGCGTAATTCATTCACATCACTGACCTTGCCAATCTCATTTAACAAAGATGGACTGCACACCGCAAAGTCTTGAATTTGAAATAGCGGATCGCATAAAAATTCATTATGAGTGGCATTACCTGTGTAGATCTCAAGATCCACCCGCTCAAGTGGCGCCTCCAGCAATAAGTTATGATTCACGTGAAGCTCTAAGTCGATATTTGGGTGTAATGCCCTAAATTCCCCTAAGCGTTTGGATAACCAGTATTCTGCGAATACGGGCCCTACGCCGATTTTTAAAACCTGCCGAACACCGAGATGATCTGGTCTTGGAAACAACCGCTCAGTTGCTTCTGCAATCACATAAAAACCTTGGCTTAGGGCCTTTGAATAGTGTTGTCCCACATCGGTTAGCTGTGAATTGCGTCCAACACGTTCAAGTAATTTTACCCCTAAATAAACTTCTAATTGTTTGAGCTGACGACTCACGGCTGATTCGGTTACGTACAACTCTTGCGCTGCGTCGCGTAGATTTAGGTGACGGCTAAAGGCCTCAAAGGTTTTTAGTGGGTTAAGCGGAGGCAGCTTGTGGGGTCTTTGTGTCATGGGTTTGGGGTTAATGGAAAGTATTACACTTGACTAAAACTCAAATGAGCTTGGATATCAAATCAATTTTTATTTATTTGTGTGTTTCATATATTGAACCCACTAAAGAATAAGAGGCGATATGATGAACTCGATCGTAAAAATAAAAAATCCGCTGCCAGGCCCAAAATCGAAAGCCATGTTAGAGCGCGGCATTCCGCTGTTTCGCAATGGCTTACGTTATGACGAAGAGCGTAAAAAAGCCGCGCGTCGAGGTTACAGAGGTGCCAGTCAGGTGGTGGTGGGTCGCGCTCAAGGTAGCTATGTATGGGACTTAGACGGCAATCAGTACATTGATTTTCAAAATGGCTGGGCATCGAATCCATTTGGTAACGCCAACCCAGAGATCATTGAAGCGGTGCATTGGGCTCATCAGCAATATGGCTTTCATTATGATACGCCGCACAGGTATGAGTTGGCGGAAAAGTTGGTGGAGATCATGCCGAACCAAGCACTCACACGCATCAACTTTGAAATTTCAGGGACAGAGGCGGCTGAGGCCGCGGTTAATCTCGCGTTAAACCACACCAAGCGTCGCTATATTATTTCCTTTAGCTCAAGTTTTCATGGGGAAGCGCTGGGCTCAAAAATGCTCTCAGGCACCAGTGGTAATCATCACTACATGGAGGCTTGGTCAGGCGGCGTCATCACGGCGCCCTATCCTTATAGTGGTGAGATTCCAGCGGGCATGACACAAGAGCAGTATGTGGAGTACTGCCTTTGGTACATAGATAACCACATCACCGGCAGCATCGTACCGGCTAATAATATAGCCGGCATCATCATTGAACCTGGGTTGGCCGAAGGCGGAAACTGGATTCCACCCAAGCGATTCATGCAAGGTATACGCGAACTGTGCGACAAACACGACTGGGTCATGATTGCAGATGAAGTGCTCACGGGCTTAGGGCGCACAGGCAAAATGTGGGCAATTGAACACTATGACGTGATACCCGATGTGATTGTGTTTGGAAAAAACATTTCAGGGGGAATCGAGCCGTGTGCGGGCATTGCGGCCCGTGACGAAATTATGGGGGATAACGAGCATTATCACACAGGTTCTACCTACGCAGGTTCACCCGCTGCGTGTTGTGCGGGCCTTAAAACTCTTGAGATGTATGCGCGAGAAAACATCGTTGAATATGTGGCGAACCTGGGTGAAGTAGCAAAAGGCATAATGAAAGAATGGGAGCGCTACAGCATTGTGAATGAAGTGCGCTGCAATGGTTTATTGCTTGGGGTGAATTTTGTGAGTCCAGATGAGCATCAAAAGGATTGGTGGTTTGCGCGAGAGGTGCGTTCACGCATGATGCAAAATGGCGCATGGGCGATTAGTGATCGAGAAACCAATGTAAGACTATACCCAGCGCTAAACATGCAAGAGTCAGTATTGCGTGAAGGTCTTGCCATTATGGAGGAAGCCATTGCTCATGTGGATGCCATGAGACAGTCTTCATTTGGGGATAGTCCGGCTTGGCCAACTGGGGATGCGGGTTTTTAAAAATATATGGCGCAGCATTAACCCAGCGCTATTTTTTTAATGGTTATTGGTCCCTGAGAATGTCGCTGGCAAACCAGGATTGAGCCAGCTGCACTCGCTTATGGGCAGGGTAATGCAATTCTTTAGGGCTGAGTCGTTCAATGGGCTTTAAACGGGTTAATAATCCAGTGCCGTTAGCGATTTGGATGGAGAGTCCTGGGCGCGCGTTAAGCTCTAACAACATGGGCCCTTGGTTTAAATCCAACACCATGTCTGCACCTAAATACCCAAGGCCCGTGACCTCATAACAATTGGCAGCAAGGGTGAGTAATTCCGTCCAATGATTGACCTGTAATTGCTTTAGCGCTTGTCCGGTATCCGGGTGACGCATCACGCTTTCGCCATTTTGTACCGCATGCAAAGGCTTGCCTGTGGCAATGTCCAGTCCCACACCCACCGCACCTTGATGCAAGTTAGCTTTGCCATCGGATGCGCGAGTGGCTAAACGCATCATGGCCATAACCGGAAAACCTTTGAAAACGATGACGCGAATATCAGGAATGCCTTCAAACGAATAACCACTAAAGTGTGTATCAAACTCGATCAGCTCTTCAATGATGGCTATATCCGGAGTGCCACCTAAGCTGTACAGACCCGATAAAATATTCGAGACATGTCGCTGCAAATCCAGCAGCGAAATGATTTTGCCATTGGCTTTTATAAACTCATCATCACTATGACGAGTTAAAATTAAAATGCCTTTGCCGCCACTGCCTTTGGCGGGTTTCACTGCAAAACCGGCACACGCTTGTAAGCGTTGGGCCAATAAACTTACATCGTGCTGGTTTTCAATGGTGGTAATTAAATTGGGTGTGGTGATGCCCGCTTCTTGTGCCAGCAATTTGGTTTTTAATTTGTTATCCACGAGCGGATATAAGTGCCGCGGATTGTGCTTGGCAATGTACGCGATGTTGCGTTGGTTCATGCCCAAAATGCCTTGCTGTTTTAAGCGCCAAGGTGCCACCCACATGATTATTTAAACACCTTAAAGCGGGTCAGTTCTAATAAGCGGTAACCTGTGTAAGAGCCGATTAATAACACCAAGGACAAAACAACAAATTGAATGCCAATAAAATTAAACGTCAGGTGGCGCACCCAGGGGTCATTCATAGCCCAATACACAAGCACAGCGGTTAATAAGCTGCCGCCTCCTTGTACCATAACTTCACGGCCACCTTCTTCTTCCCAAAGAATAGACATGCGCTCAATGGTCCATGACAAAATAATCATGGGGAAAAAAGTGATTTTTAAGCCTTCGGTTAAGCCGAGTTTAAAAGCTAAAACGCTGAACACACTGATGATGGCGATGACCGAAATAATCACGGCGGTTATTCTTGCTACGAGCAATAAGTTTAAATGAGATAAGTAGCTGCGAATAAACAGCCCAGTGGTCACCACCAATAAAAATCCAACTAAACCGGTTAATAAAGAGGTTTGAATGAAGGCTAGGGCAATTAACACCGGCATGAAGGTACCGGAAGTACGAATACCGATTAGAATGCGCAACAAGCAAACAATCAAGGCGCCAATGGGAATCAACAAAATGGTTTGAAACATGGCTTGCTCTTCGATAGGCAAGCTATGAATGGAAAAATTTAAAAAGTCATACTGGCTTGATAGATTTTGCGCGATGTTCGCAAAGGTAGACTCTTCCCGTTTAATCATGGAAAAGTGAATATCGGATTGCTGGCCGCCACTAATATCTAAAATAGGTGCGCCAGTTTGCTGCCATAAAAGTAACGGCGCTTGCTTCTTAATCTTGTAATGATCATTAGGTGAGGTTGGGAAATAAAAAATTTCGTGGTCGTTTTCATTCCAAACTCGCAGCAGTGGGATTAAATTCTGGCGACGACGACTGTCTTGCAATTGCAGTCCATATATCAGGCTAGCAGGCACTTGTGCCTTGTGTAGCATGTCCACAATGAGCTGAGGCATTTGATCTGAATATTGCTGTTGCAATAACGCAATGGGTTGTTGCGGGTTCGGGGTTTGGAATTGTTTGAGTAGTTCACGGGTAAAACTAAAATTATCCGATGAAGTGGCAAATGCATTGGCTAAAACTGTGTTGGCCGCATCATCAAACGGTTGCGGTAATGACACAAAAGGAATGCGCGGTGCGGGAATTACTTGGTCATCTTCGCTGTCGCTAACTAATACCTCGGCACGATAAAAAAGGACCTGCTTTCCATTGGCGCTGCGAATGGTCCATTGTGCTTGCGGCTGAGTGCCGTCAATAAAATTTAAACCGTATCCCGGCGAAGCGGCGGCTTCTTTTAAAACCGTAAACCCTTTTTGATTGGAAGGCCGAGACATGGTGACATTCACCGGTTCATCTTGTGCTTGAAATTCTATCTTGGCTTCTACAGACCAAATGGTTTGGGTTTCGCCATAAAACAGTGGCACCTCATAAACCCAGTGACGATGTAAAATTAAAACGATGCCAATGAGAAATAACACTCCGGCTAATAAGAAAAAGGGAAGTCGTGGGGTTAGGCTATGAAGGCGCATATTAATTCATCACTGTGTGCAAAACCTGTGTGGTTTTGCCTTTTGGCAGTAAGAGTTGTGCACTGTCCTGTGGAATGTATTTGGGGTGTATGAATTGACGGGACACATCAATTAAAATCACATCACGTAAGAATTCACGCCCAAGTAAGATTGGGTAGGCCATCTGTGAACGGTCGGTTAAGGTGAACTCTGTGTCGTAACGCAAATCTTGCCCCATGTTGACGGTTAATGACACTACAGGGCGACGTTCAGGCTCAGGGGAAGAGGCTTGGCGAATCAACACATGGCGAACCACTTTGGCTTCCACTGTGATGGCCTCTGCTTCATCGTCGTGTTGCAGGCGAAAGCGAACCCAGCGTTTCTTACCGTTGCGTTCAAAGTATTCGATATCCATGGCGCTTAATGAAGAGGTGGCGGCGCCACTGTCCACACGGGCTTGATAATGATGCCCAGGTGGGGAGAGGTAAATCCATTCATTGGCTCCGACGATCACCTTACCTTCATATTCATGATGACTTTTGGCAGGTTCGCTGCATACCGAATTAGTAAAGCCTGGGGTGGCAGCGGTGAGCATATCCAGTTGTGTTTGGATGCGTTGTAAGGCTGCCAGTTGCTGTTGGTCATTTGCAGAAGGTTCGGTTGGGCCTTGGCATTGCTTTGCCAATAGAGCTTCGATGGATTGGGTGGTGAGGCCCCTATGTTCCTGTGAAGGCCAAAGACTACATCCGTTTAAACACACGATCACCAGTAACAACAAGACACGCACTGGTATGGAACTCCAAGGTCAAAAGTGGCGCACATTTAACCACAAACTCAATTAAGAAAGGAATCACTCGAACAGTTTGTTTGATGAATTTTATAGGTCTATTTGAAGGCAGTCACAACTTGACCTTTTAAGTTGAACTGTTATGTTTCGGCCCCTCTAATCTAGGTTACACGGAAGTTGTCATGCCCAATCCTGATATTGATTACACTCGCCAAATTGAGCAGTTCGAAAAGTTAGTGGTGCGCAATCGCTGGCAGGTAAAGCGCTTACCGAAATGGTGGCCTGGGGTGAAACGCAAGCCTGTGATCATTAGCGAGGGGGATTCGTGGTTCGACTTTCCTGTTAAGAGCTTAACCGATGTACTGGGCGTGTTGTTGCGCTACAGCATAGGCCTTAAAAACTTTGGCATGGACAGCAAAACCAATGTGATTGATTTTTTAAGCCGTGACAAAAAACTCGATGGAATTTTTCTGCGTTTAGAACGCAGTGGCGACCATGCGAAAGAGCTCATGGCAAAGCAACCGGATAAACGCAATGGCGTGTGGGAAGAGAAGTTTCCATCGCAAACCTTATATACAGCCTTGCAAAATAAAGCGGTGCGTAAGCATCTGGATGCCATCGTGTTAAGTGCAGGTGGTAACGACATGGTGGATGCGGTACGTCATGGAGTGATTCAAACATATCAAGGGGATTGGCAACAATCTTATGACTCGGAACTCATGGCGATGGCGGCACAAGAAATTGCGCAGTACTTTTTACAAGCCATTCTTTATCGTGATGAGTTTGCGCCTAACGCACACATGGTGACCCACACTTATGCTTATGCGGTCCATCTTCATCGTGGCACGACGACAGAGTTTGATTTCTCCGAAGCTGGCAAGTTGATCAAAGAATTATTAAAGCTTTTAAAAGTGGACATGATTTTAGCGCCGTTAAAAATGATCGGCATTGATCTAACCGACCTTGGAGATCATCAAATTATCAGTGAGGCACGACTTCACACCACCTTTGATGAGCTGGGCTGGCCAGCGAACCCTGTAGATGAAGACGACCCTAAAAGTGGCAAGGGCGTACACCCTGAACGGGCGGCATTTATTCGTGCCATGCTCGATACTCTTCATGCTGAGATGCAGCGCCTACCACAACTGTATCAGGCGCAAACCGGTAAGACATTGCAGCGCTTTACTAGTTTAGATGTGCGCAATGAGGTGCAAGATGCAAAATACTGGGCGGACTTCATACATTTAAATGGGGATGGATACAAAATCATTGCGCGAAAATTTCGCAATCATTTAAAGGATTGCATGTCTTAGTTTCTGGGCTTTATTTCAACTAAACTTGGAATAACAGGATTCGAGGCAGTGCCATGAAAACCTACTTTTATTTGCTAGTGGTAGTCAGCGTTATGATGTGTGTGGGATGCAGTATTCATTACTCACCAGAGGGGCATAAAGATGGGCGCGGTGGCCATGGCGGTATTGTGATTGAGATTCCGCAGAAAAAGCCCGAAGTGAAACCCATGCCAAATTAAGCATGGTTGTTATCTTTCAAGACATAAAAAAACCGAAGTAAGTATGGCTTGCTTCGGTTTTTTGTTTAGATTAATCGCTTAATTGAAGCGTATTAAATCTTATTGGCAAGGTAATTTACCAATAATGGAACAGGGCGACCCGTGGCCCCTTTGGCTTTGCCGCCTGAATTCCATGCGGTACCTGCGATATCCAAGTGCGCCCATTTTTGCCCTTCAGTAAAACGGCTCAAGAAACACGCTGCTGTGGTGGCACCGGCTAAAGGACCACCAATGTTAGCGATATCCGCAAAGTTACTGTCGAGCAATTCTTGATATTCATCTTGAAGCGGCAAGCGCCATACGCTGTCACGGCTTGACGTGCTGGCTTGGATCAACTCTTCTGCGAGTTCTTCATCTTGTGTGAACAAACCACTGTTGACGCGACCCAATGCCGCCATACATGCGCCGGTTAAGGTGGCGATATCCACAATGCTGGCAGGCTTATAGGTGTCGATGGCGTAGCTTAATGCATCACACAGTACCAAGCGGCCTTCCGCGTCGGTATTTAAAATCTCGATGGTGGTGCCGTTCATGGCGGTAACGATGTCACCGGGTTTGCTGGCGTGGCCTGATGGCATGTTTTCCGCAGCGGCAATCATGCCCACAAAGTTAATCGGCAGTTCTAATTCAATGATGGCCAGCATGGTGCCCAATACAGAAGCAGCGCCACACATGTCGTATTTCATTTCATCCATGCCCGCACCTGGCTTCAAGCTGATACCGCCGGTGTCAAAGGTAATGCCTTTACCCAGTAATACGTGAGGCGCATCGCCCGCTTTACCTGCCATGTATTCCATGCAGATGATTTTGCCTGGCTCAATGGAGCCTTTGGCCACGGATAAAAATGAGCCCATGCCCAATTCTTCCATTTGGTCTTCATCCAGAATCTTGGTGGAAAGCTTATCGCTCATTGTGGCTAATTTATCCGCTTCGTCCGCTAAGTAAGACGGTGTCACCACGTTAGGTGGCATATCGCCGAGCTTTTTGGTGAAGGCCATGCCTTTGGCTAGGGCTTGACCAAATTTCAGATCAATTTCCGCTGTGTTGTCGGCAATGACGCTGAGGCTTTCAATTTTTTGTGCCCCTTCGTCTTTTTTGCTTTTGCATTCGTCAAAGTGGTAAAGCGCGTCTTGGAAGATTTGGCCCACTTGTTTGTAAGCCCATTCTGCATCGAAGCCATCGACTGTGATGTCGCTAATGTCCATTGCGGCGTCATTGGCGGCACTGGCTTTTAATGCTTTTGCGGCTTCTGTGATGGCTTTGCAAAAATCTTTCGCTTGCATTGGACTTTTGCCGGAGCCCACTAGAATTAAACGAGGACCGTTGGCTTGTGGAATCACTAAGCACTCACCCACCTTGCCTTTGATGTCTTGGCTTTGACGTAACTGGGTGATGTAACTGTTTAATTGAGCATCAACACTGGCGCTGGCTTTTGGTAAGTCCCCTTCGCTGGGCACAAATAAGATAACCGCTTGGCCTTGGTATTCGTTAATTGGGGTTTGGCTGACGCTAAATTGCATATTGTCTCCGTATCCGGTTTTAGAAATGAGCACCGGCTGTAGTTCTGAATAGGATTTTCAGGGATAATGCTGAGTCTACTTGAAAAAGCCGATTTTTCCATAGTGCGCCAAGTTTATTCATTGGCATCGGCCTGATCGTTAAAAGGAATGTGTTTTTGATATTAACTCGTTATTTCCTCAAAGAGTTATTGACCTCAACGTTTGTGATTACAGGCATATTAATGTTGATCGTGGTCAGTGCCCGTTTAGTGGTGCATTTAAACGACGCGGTCGCCGGCATCATTCCTCCAGAAGCTGTGTATTACACCATTCTTTATAACAGCCCAGGCTTTCTGCAATTAATTTTGCCCTTAGGTTTTTATATTTCTATTTTGCTGGTGTATGGCCGCATGCACAGCGAAAACGAAATGACCGTACTGTACGCCACCGGCTTTGGCCCGAAACAAATTTTCCTTATCACCATGGCACCTGTGGGTGTGATGATGTTGCTGATAGGCTTGTTAAGTCTGTGGTTAGCGCCCACTGCTGCGCAAAAGCTCGATGCTTATTATCAAATTCAGCAACAAGAAAGCGAGTTCTCGTTTATTACGCCTGGGCGCTTCAATAGCATTGGACGCAAAGGGGAAAAAGTTTCTTACGCGCAAACCTTATCCACAGACCGCAAACAAATGCGTAACGTATTCATGGCCGATGGCAATACGGTGATATTAGCCGAATCTGGGCGCCAATATGTAGACCCAGAAAGCGGCTCTCGCTATTTAGAGTTAACCCAAGGCCGCCGCTTAACAGGCGAGCCGGGTAAGCAAAAAGTTGAAACCCTTTCTTTTGATAAATACTCAGTGAAAATTGCCGAAGAAAGTTCCGTGGCGAAAAAAGCCCGTGACGAAGCGGCCAGTACGTATACCTTGTTCAAGAGTAAGAATCGTCGCGATCAAGCACGCTTGCATTATCGTATCGGCCTGTTTTTGTTGGTGCCGATTATTGTGTTAATTGCGTTTCCATTAAGCCATGTGAAACCTCGCCAAGGGCGTTACGGCAAGATGCTGCCTGCCATCGTGATTTATATGGTGTATTACACCATGTTGATTACGGCGCGTAAGTGGATGGAACAAGGACAAACCCCTGTGTGGATGGGTTTGTGGTGGCTTCATGCTATTTTCATCAGTGTGGGTGTGTTGTTAATGATGTGGCCGAGCTGGCAAATGAAGCTCAATCGTCGCCGAGCCAATAAAAAAGCGCAGAAGGTGAGCCATGCGTAAGATTGATGCCTATATTCGTTCCTCCGTCATCAATGCGATTTTAGCTGTGCTCGTGGTGCTGGCCATGTTGGACATGATCATCGCCCTGTTAAATCAGTTAGATAACATTCGCAGTACCTATAGTTTTTGGGATGCCGTGTATTACGTGGTGGCATCCAGTCCTACTCGATTGTACGAGATGATCCCCATGATTACCTTGATTGGCTGTTTAGCCGGCTTAGGCAGTCTCGCCACGCACAGCGAATTAACGGCCATTAGAGCAGCCGGTGTCAGTACCCATCGCATCATGTTCTCTACCATGAAAGCCGCGTCCATCATGATGGTGCTGGGCTTGGTCATGGGGGAATACATAGTGCCGGATTTAGAGCGCATGAGTACCAGTTTTCGCACCATTGCCTTAGGGCGTGAGGTGGCCTCGAGTAATTCGGGTAAGGGGCATTGGCACAGAGAAGGTGATAATTACATGCGCTTTGCCGCCATTGAACCGAATGGCGTATTACACGGATTAACCGTGTATGAATTTGATGAAGACAAAACCTTGACCTCCATGACTCATGCTAAACGTGCCATTTATCAACGTGGTGAATGGACCATGGAAAAAGTCACCATCACGCAACTGGATGATCTCACCAGTACCAGCATTAAGCGTCAGAGCGATACCTTTAAAACTGAGCTGACCCCAGAGCGATTAAAGTTTGTGGCGCAAGAGCCAAAAGACATGGCCATCTCCACCTTGTACAACTACGGCAAATACTTGGATGCACAAGGCCTAGGTGGGGGGGAATTTAAATTGGCCTTCTGGAAGAAAATACTGCAACCCGTGAGCACCATTGCCTTGGTGTTAGTGGGTATTAGCTTCATCTTTGGGCCATTGCGCTCAGTGACCATGGGTCAGCGTTTATTCAGTGGCATCTTAGTGGGGCTGGTATATAAGATCGCCGTGGACCTGCTAGGGCCCATGGGATTGTTGCTTGGCATCGGTCCGTTATTGGCTAATCTTATTCCTATCATCTTATGCTTTATTTGGGGCGGCTGGATGTTACGACGAGCCGGTTAGGCTCTGAGGCGTGATGACGGGTTTGCACTGGATGTGCTGCTTTTTTGCACAGAATTGGACTTGCTCTTCACGCTGTATCCTGTACACTGCGCGGCCAATTTAAAGCTGACCAATTAGTCAGGCAGTCACCGATTAGGTATCGTTTAATGGATAAAGTCTACATTAGCGCCCAGCAACTTCTGGAAGATTCTTTTCAGCTTGCCATCCAAGTGTATGAAAGTGGTTTCCGCCCTGACTATATCGTGGGTGTTTGGCGTGGTGGCGCGCCGGTTGGCATCGCAGTGCAAGAGTTATTGCATGTCTTTGGTGTTGAGTCCGATCACATTGCTATTCGCACCTCAAGCTACACTGGCATAGGTGAGCGCGGTAAGGTCGTGCGCGTGCATGGTTTGACTTATTTGATTAAACGCCTAGAAAGTGAACACAACTTATTGATCGTAGACGATGTGCATGACAGTGGTTTAAGTATCGAGCAAACCATTGTGGAGTTGAAAAAAGCTTGTAAGAAAAACACGCCTCAAATCCGTGTGGCTACCCCTTACTATAAACCAAAGAACAACAAAACCGACCGCGTGCCGGACTATTATGTGCACGAGACTGATGAGTGGTTGGTGTTCCCTCATGAGATCGATGGTTTAACCACAGACGAGTTACGTAAAAATCGTCCGGAGTTAAGTCACATCGCAGATCGAATCGATGAGATAAAAAACAAATAAGCTGCGAGCTGAGTTTGTTGCAAAAAAAGAGCGCCGTTGGCGCTCTTTTTTTATCTAGGTTTTTTGCTCTTGTGATTCTTTGTTTGCCGACTCCGGCGAAATCAAACTGATGATGGTCCAGTTGGATTTTGGCTGAAGATTCTTTTGCTGATTAAAAACATGGCAATACTGGGATTCATCAATGGCGAACAGAGGTAGAGCTCGTGGGCCGTATTGTTCAAGGTATTGCTCGAACGAAAAATTTTCTGTGAGTTGGGTTTTTTTCACTTGGGCATCTTTAGATTTCAAACTGGCTAACTTGGAATAACTCATGCCTTCGCCAAATAGGCCTAAGGTTTCGGCGTAACTGCCAGAGGATTGATGGCTAGCGCGTACATCATTCTCGTGACCCAAGCCGTAAACTTTGCCTTTTCCAAACCAATCTAAAAAATGCATACTCACTAAAGGATTTAATTGCTTATAAGGTGAGAGCACTAATAAACGTCCAATGCCGCTCAGATCCAAATGATTGCCTGCGTGTTCCGATGTGGGGTTGCCAAAATACACGGGTAAGCCTTCCATGCGCGCTTGGCTTAGATTTTCCCAGTTGGTATCAGCGATACGAATTTTAATGTCTTGTTCTAATAACGCCTTGGCAATGGCGCGGGCGGTATTGTTAGCGCCAAAAATTAAAAAACCTTGGGCAGGAGGTTCTTGTAAACCTAATAAGCGAGCAAGAAATTTTGCGCTTAGACTTTGTAATACCACAGTCGTGATGATCACCATGAAAACCATGGGCACTAGAATATCGGCTCCCTGCCAACCTGCGGTTTCTAATTTTAATGCAAACAATGCGGAAACTGCCGCGGCGACAATGCCACGTGGTGCAATCCATGACAATAACAGTATTTCACGCCAGTTTAATTCTAGTTTGAACGCAGACAATATCACGCTGACAGGGCGCGCAATAAATAGAATGAAGCCCAGTAAAATCATCATGGGTATGCCTAACGTTACAAACTCAGACGTGTCCAAGCGTGCCGCGAGAATGATGAATAAACCTGAGATTAATAAAACGCTAAGGGATTCTTTGAATTCTAAAATGCCATCCATATTGAGCTTGCGGCTATTGGCCATGATCATGCCCATGATGGTGACGGTGAGTAAGCCTGATTCATGTTGCAAGACATTGCTTAATGCGTACACCCCTAGCATAAAGGTTAAGGTGGCTGGATTTTGTAAGTAGTGGGGCAACCAGTTGCGACTAAGAGTGAGTATTAATAATTTGGCCGCCACCCAACCTAGACCAAAGCCTATAAAGAGTGTGACGCCAAATGCTTGCAATGCATGGGCGAGAGCCATGTCACGACTGGAGATAATAAATTCATAAACCAGTACGGCCAGTAATGCACCAATGGGATCAATGATGATGCCTTCCCAGCGTAAAATGTTGGCAAGCTTGGCGGTGGGTTTGATCGAGCGCAGCATGGGCATGATCACAGTGGGTCCTGTGACCACCACTAAGGCGCCAAACAGTGCCGATAATTCCCACGATAAATTCATAATGAAGTGAGTGGCGAGACTTACGATGACAAAGGTTGTAATCATGCCGATGCTCACCAAGTTTCGCACCATGGCCCCATGACCTTGGATTTGTTTGAAATCTAAAGTCAAACTGCCTTCAAATAAAATAATGGCAACCGCTAGAGACACTAATGGAAATAATAGATCGCCAAATAATACATCTGGATCGAGTAAGCCCAGAACAGGACCCATAACCAGACCGCAGATTAGTAAGGGTAAAATAGAAGGAATACGAATGCGCCATGCAAACCATTGACATATAAGTGATAACACACCAATGCTGGCCAGTAATGAAAGCTCGCTGATGCTTTCCATGATGCCTCCTTTTGATTCATCAGTGTTACTGTAGCAGTGGCGCAGGATATTGCTAGTACTGCTGTTATTGTCTGTGAGATTTAAGCGAGTACGGTTTTTCTTTTTCGGGATTGCATCCCGTACCCTGCTTCGCGGCTAATTATTCGTCGCCGAGTCTTGTATAGTGAATGAGGCTTTTGTTATGCGACGAATAAAGGCCGAAGGTTGTTATCGTTTCGGGTATGGTTTACTGTTTTTTGGTGTTATTCTAAATTGAATAAGTATATTTACTATTTTTTTGTTGAGAAAAATAATGAATTTCGCGAACTCAATTTTTAAATTCATAGATATTGAAGATCAATACAATCTTAATAACTTGAAGAATAATGAGGTGTTATGTAAATTTTTTAATTCATTTAACGATCCGTATGAAGGTCATTTTGGAATAGAAACTAAATGGCCATCAGCATATAAAGATTTTAAGAAATTAAAGGATTTAATTACAAGGTTGGATCCAGAAAATGCTGCTGTTAATGCCGCGAGTGTAAGTTCAATGAAGGCTTACATTAAATTGAATGCACATATGACGGAATTAGCACATTCCATTACATATAAAACTACTGAGACATATAGAGTTTGCAGTTTCACTCGAAGATGGAATCACATATTAATGTGGTCGCATTACTCTAAAGGTGGAAGTGGAGCTGTTCTAATATTTGATAAAGATTTGATTGTTGATGGTGATGATTTTCATGAGATAGATTCAACGATTGACTTAACAGCAAGTAAACCGGTACTAGATTGGGTTAAATATAAGCATGACGTCCCTATTATAAATTCAGTTGATATGTTTGAAGCATATGTGACAAAGTCAGATGCATTAATAGAAAAAATGAATATGGAGTTGTTTAATAAGTGCATATTAACTAAATCAAGTATTTGGCGATATGAGCAAGAAACAAGATTAGTCTTTAAATTACATGATAGTATTGGTCAAAATCCGGTGATGTATAAGTACCCAAACTCAGCAATTAAAGGGGTTATAGTGGGTAATAGGTGCTCTGATGAGGGCTATATAGGGTTAGCAGAAAGTCTAGATGATGACGTTAATATTTACTTGGCAGAACAGCAAAAGTCTAGATACAAATATTCAATTAGCGGTATTTATGCTGCCAGAGATATAAAGTCAGGAAAAGTATCGATAAAAAAGGAGTTAAGGTAAAAAGCCGCTGATTGGAAACAACCAGCGGCTTTTTATGTGAGCATTTAATTAAAAATTAAAGCACTTCGCTTTTTAATTGCGGATATTGTTCAGCGTCTAAACGTGGACCAAACTGGCTCACCACTTGTGCGCTGATTTTACTGGCAAGGTTACCGGCTTGCTCCCAACTGTGGCCTGCGGTTAGTGCGTAAAGAAATGCACCGGCAAAGTTATCCCCAGCGCCATTGCTGTCTACAGCGGTTACTTCATTGGGCGCGATTTCGATCACGCGCTCGCCATCAAATAATACGGCGCCTTTGGCACCACAAGTGATAGCAAAAGTTTTTGCCGTTTGCTTAAGAGCAACCATGGCGGCGCTTAAGTTTTCTGCACCCGTAAAGCCAAGGGCTTCTTCTTCGTTACAGAATAATAAATCTACGCCGTCACCTAGCATTTCAATGAGACCATCTTTAAAGAATTGCACCATGGCCGGATCAGAAAAGGTCATGGCGGTTTTCACTTGGTTTGCTTGTGCAATCTTTTTGCATTCGATGGCGGCATGACGAGCACTGTCGCTGCTCACTAAGTAGCCTTCGATGTATAAGTACTCACTGTCTTTTAAAGCCGCTTCATTGATATGGCTATGATTAAGATCTGCGGTAATCCCTAGGTAGGTGTTCATGGTGCGCTCGGCATCCGGTGTGATCATGACCATGCATTTACCGGTCACGCCTGATTCACGGTTGGCTCCTAGATTGGTCGCAACGCCTGCACTGGTTAGGTCTTTTACATAAAAGTCACCGGTTTCATCGTTCGCCACATTACAGGTGTAGAAGGTATTAGCTCCAAGATATTGCGCCGCAAAGATACTGTTGGCCGCACTGCCGCCGCCGGCGCGCTTTTTAAGGCCAAATTCTTCTGTTAGCTGCGCTAATAGGGCTTCTTGTTGATCTTGATCGATTAAGGTCATTTGACCTTTTTCGATGCCTGCTTTGGCGAAGAACGCGTCGGTTACTTCAAATTCTTTATCCACAAGGGCGTTGCCGATGCCGTAGATATGGTACTTGGCCATGTTGTTATCTCTTTTATGTTGGGACAGTGAACTGCCCTGGCGAGTGTGAGTCCAAAACCCAAGAGTTTAGCAGGGTGTGAAACCAGTGGGAAATTGCCGTGAAACTTCGGTTATACTCCCACCCCATGAATAAGATGACCAACTCGCGCGTAAAGACGTTTTTTTCCTGGGCCTTAAAGCTATCCCTAGTGGGTATAGTGGTATTGGCCATCCTATTGGCGTACTTGGATGCCAAGGTTCGTGACAAATTTGAAGGCAAGCGCTGGGCGCTACCGGCAAAGGTGTTCGCACGCCCCTTGGAGTTATACCCAGGGCTGGCATTAAAGCCTAAATATCTTATTCAAGAATTAGAGCAAATTGGTTATCACCGCGTCCCCAGTGTGGTGACGCCAGGGCAGTACAGTTTTGATGGCCAAGAGATGGATATCTTTCGTCGTTATGTCACCTTATATGATGGGGATGAAATTTCAGCCCGAATTCATATTCGCTTCAGTGGCGGCGCCATTGATGGATTGTGGTTGGATGGTCAGCCAGTTCCCCTTGCGCGTCTGGAGCCTTTATTAATCGGTGGCATTTATCCCAAGCACAATGAAGATCGGCAGCTGATTCAATTAAGCGATGCACCAAGTCTGTTATTAAAAACCCTTGTGGCGGTGGAAGATCGTGATTTTTATGATCACTTTGGCATCAGCATCAAAGGCATTGCTCGTGCATTAGTGGTGAATGTACAGCGGGGTGGTTTAGTGCAAGGTGGCTCCACCTTAACCCAGCAGTTGGTGAAAAACTTTTTCTTAACTCGCGAGCGCACATTAGTGCGTAAAGCCACCGAAGCCCTCATGGCTTTACTGGTGGAATTCCATTATTCCAAAGAAGACATTCTCGAAGCCTATTTAAACGAAGTGTATCTAGGTCAAAGTGGTCGCCGCGCCATTCACGGCTTTGGTTTAGCCAGTCAGTTTTATTTCGGCAAGCACATAAGTCGTTTGACTCCACCGGAAATAGCAACTCTGGTAGGCATGGTCAAAGGCCCGAGTGTGTATAACCCAAAACGCAAACCTGAAAACGCCATGGCCCGTCGTAATGTGGTACTAGGGGTCATGAATGAACAAGGTTTAATTAGCGATTACGAGCTGGCGGTTTGGGAGAAACGCGAACTGGATGTGGTGCAATACTCGCAATATCAGCGCATTGAATACCCAGCGTTTTTAGATTTAGTTCGTCGTCAATTACGCAGCGATTATGCCGACAGTGATTTAACCAGCGAAGGTTTACGCATTTACACCAGTTTAGATCCTATCGTGCAACGCAGCGCCGAAGATGCCATGAGTAAGCGCTTGGCGGCCTTAGAAAGTGGCTATCGTATGCCACAGGACTCTCTGCAAGGGGCTATGGTCATAGCCGGTACTGAAAGCGGCGAAGTGGAAGCGGTAGTGGGTGATCGCAATCCAAGATTTTTTGGTTTTAACCGTGCGCTGGATGCCAACCGTTCTATTGGTTCGTTAGCTAAACCCGCTGTGTATTTAACCGCGCTGCGTCAGCCAGAATTTAATTTAATTACGCCATTGGATGACAGTGAAATTAAAATTGCTGGCGCTAACGGCAATATTTGGCAACCACAAAATTATGATAAAGAAAGTCATGGTGTGGTGCCGTTATATCAAGCCATGGCCACGTCTTTAAACCAAGCCACTGCTCGTTTGGGATTGCTTGTGGGTTTAAAAAATGTGGTGCAAACATTTTATGATCTAGGCGTAGACAAAGACGTACCGGAATACCCATCCATTGTGTTAGGCGCGTTTGAAATGAATCCGTTTGATGTGGCTCAGATGTATCAAACCATTGCGGCCTCTGGTTTTAAAACCCCGTTAAAGGCCATTCGCGGTGTGACCACAGCGGATGGGCAACTATTAAGTCGTTACGGGTATGATGTAAAACAAACCATTAAGACAGAGCCTATTTATCTCTTACAAAAAATCATGCAGCGCGTCGTGCAAGAAGGGACGGCCCGTTATTTAAACTCGCAATTTGACGAAGGTTTAAATTTGGCAGGAAAAACCGGCACCAGTGATAGTCAACGGGACTCTTGGTTTGCTGGTTTTAGTGGTGACAAGCTGGCGGTTGTTTGGGTAGGCCGAGATGATAATGAATCCATGCCATTAACAGGAGCCAGTGGTGCATTAAGAGTGTGGGCGCAAACATTTAAGGATTTGCCTTTAAAACCCCTGTTCCCATTACCCACCGAAAATATCGTGGAAGAGTGGGTAAATGTTGCAGAGAACGCCATTAGCAGTGAAGAGTGTGAAGGCGCGGTACAGTTGCCATTTATTGAAGGTCGGTTACCATTGCATACTCAAAGCTGTGTTGTCGAACAAGCGACAGATAAACCCTGGTGGTCGCGGCTGTTTAATTAAAGGAAAGATCATCCTCTATGAAGTTTGTCGTTGTTGTATTGGTTGCGTTTTTATCTGCCTGTAGTTTTCAGCCGTATCAGTCCATGGATCACATGCAACAAAGCAGTGAAAGTCTTGCTTTGTTGCCTAACTGGTATCATGAACGCCTAGGTTTACAACTCAACGGCGGCAATGAATACCCAGAGCAGCAAGCACTGGCCACCTTGTTACAACAAGCGGATTTAGAATTCATACGCGGCAACTTTCAAGCTTGCCAAATTTTATTGGAGCGTGCTCAACGAATTTCCACCCGAGAACCGAGCGTGTATGTGCGCTTAAGTTATTTGTTTTGGTTGAACGATAATGTGGATTCAGCCGAACAAATGGCCCGTCGTGCATTAGCACTGGTGGTAAGAGACGAGCAGGCCACAGAAGAAGTTAAACGCTTACTCTATACCATTCAAGCGAATCGTTATTAATCCGCGTAAAATAAAAAAGCCCTTAACGTTTTGGCGTTAAGGGCTTTTTTTATTGCGGTTAATTTAACGATGCAAGATAAGCTTGCCAGCCCCCAAAAGCGGAAATATTTATCGCATCCTCAACCACGTTACCCTCACTCATGAATCCGCAATGCCATGAACCATCGGCTAATTCTACTTTGCCAATGCCCAGTGGCGCAGGAATACACGCCACGAAAGAGCCGAAGTGTTCAGTGGGCATAGACCACACTTCCACTTCTATGGCGACCCCTTTGGTATCATCGCGAAGCATGGCCGGGCGTTTACCATCGGGTAGGGCATAGAGTTGATATTTATCGGCACTCTTGGTTTTTTTAACCAAGGTGGCGCCGCGTTCTGTTAATTGCCAGTTAAGCGGGAAGCCAGATAAATGGGCGCCACAAACCACCACATTCACGCGCTCATCGGCTAAAGGTGCGGATAATGCGTTGGAGGTTTCCAATGGATAAGCCGTAGCACCTTGTGGCAAGTTTAAGGTTTGATGTAAGGCACCTGAATAGCTTAATAATTTTATGTCACTAAAGGCATGGCTAAACAGGGTGACGCCCCAGCTGACGTTATTGCTGGTAAAACCCACAGGCACATTGGTGGCGGTGTAGTCCAAAAGATTCATGAAGTTGGTGTAAGTGCCTAAAATCGAATTGTATTGAATGGGATGCTCGCGTAATTCTTCACGGGTAAATTGTGTGGGGCAGGTGGGAGTCAGCATGACATCCACAGAGTTCACCATGTCATCACATTTTTTTTTATAGGCTTGCAGTTTATATTGCGCACGAAATGCATCTGCCGCGGTTTTGCCTTCGGCGCCATCTATGATGGTTCGAATCACGGGCAGCATGGCATCACGATCAACATTTTCAGTTGCCAGCCAGCGCTCCGCCACCCATGGCCCTTCATATAATAACTTGGCGGCTTCAATGAACGGTGAAAAATCTATGCTGATTTTTTTGCCTCCTAACCCTTCTAAACGCTCAATGGTCTTTTCAAATAATACTTGGGTTTCTGAGTTTCCATGAAACTCTAATGTTTCGGGGACACCAAACGTAAAATGTTCAGGTAGCTTGGTTTCAAAATATCGCAGCAGGTTATGAGGTTTGTTTTTTCTGGCGTAGCAATCCGTATGATCATATTGAGCGGCTACTGAGGTCACCAGTGCGGCATCTTGAGTATTGAGTGCAAATACCGTGATGCAATCTAAGCTTAAACAGGCGGGCACCAAACCTGTGTTACTGAATAATCCTTTTGTGGGTTTGTGACCAATTAAATTATTCAGTGCCGCTGGAACGCGGCCACTGCCTGCGGTGTCCGTGCCCAAAGCGAAACTCACTTGCCCTAATGCGGTAGCCACTGCCGACCCTGCACTGGAACCGCCAGATACATAGTCGGTATTGAATGCATTTTTGCCCTCGCCATACGGGCTGCGCATGCCCACCAAGCCTGTGGCAAATTGATCGAGATTAGTTTTACCTAACGGAATGGCCCCTGCGTTTAATAATTGCTGTACGACAAATGCATGTGTGTTTGGTGTGTAAGCAAAATCGGGACAGGCTGCAGTCGTTGGGGTGCCGGCTAGATCAATGTTGTCTTTGATGGCGAATGGCACGCCATATAAGGGTAAATCATCAATGGATTTATCATCCAAAAAAGAAAGGTATGTGTGTAATTCATCTTCACTTAATAGATGAATCCAAGCGTTATAATCTTGCTGGGTTATGGCCTGCTCACGCAATTGCAGAATCAATTCTTTTGGTGTGATGTCGTGACGTTTATAGGCTTGTTTAAGTGCGCTGATATTTAAATTAAACATAATGTGATTCTCTTAGGCTAAGACGGGTTCAAGGGCTTCTTCAATGACGACGAGCGCTTGCCCAGAAGTAATGGGATGACCTGCGTGTTTCAATATGGAATGAACGATGCCGGATTGCGGGGCATGAATTTCAATTTCCATTTTCATGGACTCCAAAATCATAATTACATCGCCCGCTTTAACCGATTGTTGTTCCGTTACGTTCACCTTCCATACACTGCCAGAGACGGGACTGTCCACTGCACAGCAATTGTCGGCCAGTTGTAATTCGGTATCCGTTTCATTTTCCGCTTCAATTTGTTCAAACGTGAACTGACCATTGGCGCGCCAGTTAGCCAGTTCTTCATCAAAAGCCTGTTGACGCTGTACGGTGAAATCATGAATGTCTGCTTGGTTGGCGTGTAAAAATTTTTCGTATTCGCTTAATGAGAAAGTGCTTTCTTCAATTTTTAGTGGCACCTGTCCCTTGGGCAAGGCTTCACGAATATGGGCAAGCTCTTCTGGTGTGACCTCGTAGAATTTCACCTGATCGAAAAAGCGTAATAACCATGGTTGTTGGAAATCTTGTGTGGTGTGATAACGGTTCCACATTTGTGAGGTACGCCCAACAAACTGATAACCGCCAGGGCCTTCCATGCCGTAAACGCACATGTAGGCGCCACCTATACCCACTGAGTTTTCAGCGGTCCAAGTACGAGCCGGATTATATTTAGTGGTGACTAATCGATGGCGAGGGTCCAGAGGTGTGGCAACCGGCGCACCTAAATACACATCACCCAAGCCCATGACCAAATAGTCGGCGTTAAATACGATGTCTTTCACCGCTTGTATATCCGCAAGACCATTAATGCGACGAATAAATTCTAAGTTACTTGGGCACCATGGCGCGTCTTTGCGCACGGACTGCATGTATTTTTCTATCGCCATCTGACACGCCTCGTCGTTCCAACTTAGTGGAAGATAAACGGTGCGTGATGGCACAGTGAGATTATTGGCGCTAGCTACATATTCACAGGCGCGATCAATGAGCTTGGTTAATTCATTGAGCGACACTTTCTGTGAGTCGAAATGAATTTGCAGCGAACGAATACCCGGTGTGAGTTCACGCATACCCACTAGCTTGTTTTCTTCAAGCCATAACATGAGTGCATGCACTTTAAAGCGACGCGGAATATCTAACTCCAATGGGCCCATTTCCACTAATAAAAAATGATCCCCAGCTTGACGACAAATAATGGCATCGTCACCGATCTGGGTTTCGTGCACGATGGGACTTGGTAAAGCATTCAACGCATACGCTTCTTGGTTTAATTCATCGCAGCTTAATTTACGAATATTGTTTTGTGTGCGGGCTTCTAATGCCTGTGCATATTCACGACTCACGGGAATAAACTGAATTTTCATACCGGCTTTGAGTTGGCCTAACTTCCATAAGTCTGCGTTGATCACGGTAGCTGGGCACACAAACCCACCCAGTGATGGGCCATCTGGTCCTAGAATAACCGGCATGTCGCCAGTGAAATCCACGGTGCCAAAGGCATAAGCGTTATCATGAATGTTGGATGGGTGCATGCCCGCTTCTCCACCGCTTTCACGTGCCCACTTGGGTCTAGGGCCAATTAAGCGCACGCCAGTTCGTGATGAGTTGTAATGCACTTCCCATTCATCTTGAAAAAATTCTGTAATGTCTTGCTCGGTGAAAAAATCCGGTGCGCCATGGGGGCCGTACATGACACGAATGCTCGCAACCTCATCAGAAAAATACTGTTGAAAGTGATTAAGTGGTTTCGCGCGAACGTTTTGATCTACACAATTTTCGTGCAAAGAAATCACATCTCCTGCACGCAATGCTCGACCAACATGACCACCAAACTGCCCTAAAGTAAACGTGGATTTGGAGCCCAAATAATCTGGGCATTGAATACCGCCTTTTATGGCTAAATAGCAACGCGCACCACTGCCTTTCACTTTTCCAATATTTAATACTTGATTAGCTTGAACTTGAATCGGTGCATTCATGTTGATGGTCTCACCATCGAGTGTGATTTCAAATGGCGCTCCCACAAGCGCAATACTGCAAGGTACATGAAATTTTAGACTTGGACCGTTTAATGTGATCTCTAATGCCGCTGCAGTTTCATCATTATTTAATAATGCATTGGCTAAACGAAAGCTGTAAGAATCCATTGGACCAGAAGGCGGTACACCTACGTGCCAATGATGTTGACGCCCAGGAAAATCTTGTATGCTGGTTTGTGTGCCGCCATTGAGTACGGTAAAGCTAGGAAGTTCTACGCTAAACTCAGCTAATGAGTGAGTGAAAAGTTTGCCTGCTTGCATTAACTCTGAGCGTAAAATGTGTTGCACATAAAACTGATTGGTTTGAATACCGTAAATAAGGCTGTTGGATAACGCATCATCCAAGGCATTAATGGCGTCTTCTCGATTGCTTTTAGTGACAATGACCTTGGCAAGCATAGGGTCAAATAATGCAGGCACATCAATGCCGGATTCGATCCAGCTATCCACACGCAATGCATCATTTAATTCAGGCCAATTGACATGGGACAGTAAGCCACTGCTGGGGAGAAAATCTTGCGCGGGATTTTCAGCGTAGATGCGCGCTTGAATACTATGGCCTTGTGGTGATAGGCCAGCTTTTAATTGAGTTAGGTCGTGTAATTCACCGCATGCGATGTTTAGCATGCACTCAACTAAGTCCAACCCCCAAACTTGTTCGGTAACCCCGTGCTCTACTTGCAAGCGGGTATTGACCTCTAAAAAGTAAAAGGCTTGTGCTTGCTCATCAAAGATAAATTCCACGGTACCGGCATTACGGTAATTGACTGATGCCATGAGTCGCTCAGCGGTGGCGTGTAAATCTTGACGAATATTTTCTGAAAGATTTGGGGCCGGGGTTTCTTCGATTACTTTTTGATTGCGGCGTTGGGCAGAGCAATCGCGCTCGCCTAAGCTGATGGCTTGACCGTTACCATTACCTAGTATTTGGACTTCGATATGACGAGCACGTTGAATTAATTTTTCAAGAAAGACACCATCGTTAGAAAAATAATTAGTCCCTAAGCGTTTTACGCTGTCCCACGCTTTTATTAACTCGGCTTCACTATGACACGCTTGCATGCCAATGCCGCCACCACCTGCGGTGCTTTTTAACATGATGGGGTAGCCCACTTCATTTGCCCACGATTTAGCATCGTCTAGTTGAGTTAAAAGCGGTGAGCCGGGAACAAGTGGGACCTGTGCTTGAAGAGCGGCTTCTCTGGCTTGATGTTTTAAGCCAAATAAATTCATTTGCTCAGTGGTGGGACCAATAAACACCAGCTGATTTTCTTCACAGGCTTTAACTAACTGGGTGTTTTCACTCAAAAAGCCATAGCCTGGGTGAATGGCTTGTACATTTTCTTGTTTGGCAATGGCGATGATCTTTTCAATATTAAGGTAGGTGTCTGCTACTGATCCATCGCCCAAGCAAACAGCGACGTCTGCCTGTTGTACGTGTAATGAATCGCGATCGGCTGAGTGATAGATAGCAATCGATCGAATGTTGAGAGTTTTCAATGTACGAATAATGCGTGTGGCTATGGCGCCACGATTAGCAATTAAGACCGAATGAAACATAACGGCTCCACACTGTCGGGTCGTCCCGAAAAAGAATCACTAATTAGGTCGTCCTAACTAGGTGTGAAATCACAGGTTAAATTGTTTAAGACCAAACCAGTACTTGGATCGGTGTTGGGTCGTAACCATTGCACGGATTGTTTAGCTGTGGGCAATTGGATATCAGCACCAAGGTGTCCATTTTGGCTTTTAATTCCACATACTTTCCGGGTGCGGAAATGCCATCGGCAAACGTGAGTTGGCCATCGGACGTTACCGGCACATTCATAAAGAAATTAATGTTATGGGTAATGTCTTCTTTTTTTAGCCCGTATTCTTCATGCTCCTGAATAGCCAACATCCAGCTATCTCGGCAGGCATGCATGCAACGCTTTTCTAGATCGTATCGCACGGTATTAGACTCAGTGGCGCATGCACCGCCTATGGTGTCATGACGACCGCAGGTATCGGCAACGATTTCTAACAAATCATTATTCAAATTGGTTTTTAAAATTGAACCGGATGTTAAATAGAGCGCGCCTTGCTCACGAATGGTATCCATGGCGCTATAGCGCTCGCTCACATCGTTGGCATTATAAAAAATAGTATCGGCCGCTTGATTACCTTTTAAGTCAACAATGCGAATGGTGTCTCCTTGTTTAATGGTGCCAATAAAATAATCACCTGCGGCGACTTCTTGCGAAAAATACGCATCATTTTCTTTTAGTAAGCTGTCTTTAATCATATTTAGTCTCACAAGCCCAAGTGATAGAGAGCGTTGTTTTCAAAGCCCCGTTGATTTTCGTGGCAATGGTTAAAGCACACATCATCGCTGGACATTGCTGGTGCTTTTGCCAAAGTTATTTCCACTGGGGTATAGGGATAAGAATCGGCCTTTAATAAGGGGTGTGGGCAAGTGTTTAAAACCACCAAGGTGTCCATTTCAAAACGTAGGGTCAGATTATCTCCCGCTTGACTTTGGCGACTAAGAGTAAGCTTGCCGTCTTCGTCGGTACTGACTTCACTGAACCAGTTCACGTTGGCTGTCATGTCTTGTTTTTTTAGATTGTATTTGGCGAGTTCCACTAAAAAGCTATCAAAGCCATTTTGCACCCAAAGGTTGTGGTTCTTTTGGTAATCCCGCTCGCCAAATTGTTTTTCGATATGTTGCGCGTGACTGGTACCACAAAGGGTTTCGTGCCAGCCAAATGTGTCATGAATAATGGAGCAAAAAATACGTCCCATTTCACTGTATAAACAATTGCCCGTGGTGAGTTTAAATGTGTGCTGGCATTTAAGTGTATCAGGTGCGTTGTACTTCTCTGTTAATTGATTGGGGTTGTACATAAGCATGGCCACATTGGCTCCACCATTTAGATCTTTTAATGTAAGGCTCATACCCTTGCGTACAATAAAACTCCAATGGCTGGCGCCGGGTAAGGTGGTGCGATACACCTGATCTTGAATCATGCTGTGATAGGTTTGACTGCTGTGTGTCATGGTTTCCTCACTATGCTGATAACGCGTGTAGCGATAATGAATCTTCAATTTCTTGGTAGCTGGCCTGGTCGGTTTTACCCACGGGTAAATCAAACGTGATGGTGCTACCAAATCTGTGGGGGGCATGGGGGTCGTGTCGAGTTTTATCAAACACCCATAAACGCGTGCCTAAGTAAAAGCCTTCTTCTAAATCATGGGTCACCATAAAGATGGTGAGCTCATATTTTTGCCAAAGATCCAAGACCAGTTTGTGCATGTCTTTTCGAATCCCTGGATCTAATGCTCCGAAT
This sequence comes from Gammaproteobacteria bacterium, assembly GCA_013373125.1. Classification (GTDB taxonomy): domain Bacteria; phylum Pseudomonadota; class Gammaproteobacteria; order Pseudomonadales; family Oceanobacteraceae; genus Bermanella. The sequence continues at coordinate 28,716 of JABXIK010000020.1, forward strand.
GGTTCATCTAGTAACAACACTTTTGGATGTTTAATCAGAGCCTGTGCGATGGCTAATCGTTGTTGCATACCACCGGATAACTCATGGGGATATTTATGCTTGGCATTTAATAAGCCCACGGCGTCTAACCATTTATCGGCTTCGTCTAAGGCTTGTTGTCGGCGTTTGCCAAATAAGCGGCCAATAAAACTGGATTCAAATTCTTTTGCTATGGCGACGTTTTCGCGCACGCTCAAATGGGGGAATACGGAATACTTTTGAAAGACGATGCCACGCTCATCGCAGGGCTCGGCACTGATAGGTTGGTTGTCTAATAAAATTTGACCTTTGCTATGTTGTTCCGTACCTAGCAACATTTTAAGAAACGTACTTTTACCACAACCAGATGTACCCACCATGGTAATGAATTCACCTTTTTTCACTTGGCAATTAATGTTTTCTAGTACGAGATTATCGCCGTATGACTTTTGTACGTGGCGAAATTCAATTTGATAATTGGACATATTAACTCCTATTTCGCTGCGTGATACCAAGGGAAAATGGCTTTGCTGGTTTTAACCAACAACCAATCCAGTAAGAAGGCTAAGAATGTAATCCACACCACATAGGGCAAAATTACATCCATGGAGAGATAACGACGTACTAAGAATATGCGATAGCCTAAGCCATCGGTGGCGGCAATGGCCTCGGCTGCGATTAAAAATAACCAAGCGGTACCTAAACTTAAACGCAATGCATCTAATAAGCGTGGCAAAATTTGAGGCAACAACACGCGGATAATAATTTGGAACGAATTAGCCCCTAAAGTTTGTGCCTTAACGAGTTGCTCACTTGGAATGTCTTTGGTGCGCTGATACAAATCGCGAATTAAAAATGGAGTAATGCCCACTATAATCAGCATGACTTTTGAGAGTTCCCCTAAACCAAACACGATAAATAACAAGGGTAGAACCGCCATTGGTGGAATGAGGGATATGGCTGTAATAATAGGATTTAAGTTAGCACCAATTAATGGAATAGCACCTGTGATTAAACCTAGCATTAAGCCAATGAAGGCAGCACAGGCCACACCAATAAGTAAACGCTGTAAGCTACTTTTTGTGTCTTGCCAGAATAAATATTCACCTGTGCGTTTGCTTGGGGTGAAAGCTAAGCGATCAATCGCTGTTTGAAATTCACTGACACTGGGCAACAGCTTGTCATTTGGGTTTTCCGCTTTTCTGACTTCAGATCCCCATTGGTATAACGCCATGATCAATAAAAATGGAATGATGCCCAAGGTAATGGCTAATGATTGATTTGGGGTTCTGTTTATCCAGCGTTTCATGTTTGATCTCTTATTGTTTTTGCCATCACAACGTCCCTGTTGTGTATGAAAAAGTATTTGAAGCTTATAGACCGCCTTCGGCCACCATCTCCATGTAGCTTGGATCAAAACGCAATTTCACATTGTCTTTATCGCCAAATATACCGGCAGGGGTTTCGATGCCGATGAAACCTGCGTCGGCAGCACCGTCACCTAATAGGCCATGGTTAAATGAAAACTCTGCTACGTATTGCATGGTGTTTTTTAGTGCTGGACTTTTTACAAACTCCACGGCTTCTTTGGCGTCATAAAACATCTTGGTGGAGTCCAGTTGCGACTCGAAACCAGCAAGGTCGGTGCCGGATGCTTTACCCATGTGCTCGCGTACGACTTTATCTTGTTTCATATCGCCCATAATTTCGTACCAAGCACCGACTAACGCTTTACCAAAATTTGGATTCTTGCTGAGTACATCGGTGTTAACGATTAGCGTGTCGATGATTTCACCTGGAATGTGAGAGCTATCAAATACTTTTTTGCTGTTAGGCATGTTAAGAATTTCACTTACCAAAGGATTCCATGTGGAAACCGCCGTCACATCTTTAGTGGTGTAAGCGGAAACCAAATCCGCATCAGAGGTGTTTACGACTTTTACATCTTTTTCTGACATGCCAACGCTTTCTAAGCCGCGGGCTAATAGATAGTGGGAAACACTTAATTCAACTAGGTTAATGTTTTGACCTTTCACATCTTTTAAGCTTTCGCCTTGTTTAAGAATGACAGCGTCATTACCGTTGGAGAAGTCACCAACAATCAGCGCTGTGGAGTCCACACCACCTGCGGCAGGAATGGTTAACGCATCGATATTGGCCATTGTGCAGGCATCAAATTCGCCAGCTGTGTATTGGTTCATGGACTCAACGTAATCGTTGAATTGCACGACGTCGATATTGATGTCGTATTTATCGGCCCATTTTTTCACGATGCCAGATTGATGGCCGTACTCCCACGGCATCCAGCCCACATAAATCGACCAGCAAACTTTGAAGTCTTCTTTGGCTTGCACCAAGTTTGAAGCGCTTAGGGTGCTAAGTGCTATGGATGCACTGAGAAGTAAGCGAGAGGTAAGAGTTTTCATTGGGTTCTCCCAAGTGATTTAAAAGTTACACACGAGTAATCTTGGCTAATGCCAATCATTCTCCCGGGCTTTTTTCCCGCCGTGTAACCTTCGTACTCACTTAGAAGAGGAGGAAGGTCGATAGCTCTCGGACCAGTCACTTTAAAAAGTCGGAACCCTAGCTATACCATTGCAAATTGTTTTCAGGCTGTGTGATCGCTCACCTAAATTTGGCCACTAGCCAAGATTACCCTGCGCTATGAATTTTGCAAAGACAGTGCCAATTATTTTTAAGGGGTATTTAACTTAGGCTCCAGTAATTACGTTCATTAACGTTTTTTTATGCGGCTTTCTAGTGCGCGTTATTTTTTTGTGTTTGCAAATGGTGCGATTTTTTCTTAAAAGAATTTCAAATCACCTTCTATTCCTTCCACATACCAATTCATGCGCAGTAACTCGGTGTCAGTGAGTTGATCGTTTTCTCTGACGCGAGTGCGTGAGCGATGATTTTTAATCGGGCCGGTAAATACATGAAAGTCACCGGCTTTAATGGCATCAGTAGTGGTATTGATTCGATTAATCACCTCTAGAGGTACATCAGGATTGATGGATGCAAGATGAGATGTGTTTTGTTTTAACCCTGGCCATAAATCCTTGGGAGACCATGTGTGATCCATGACAGATTGAATTCGGTTTGCGTAAATCTTTCCCCAATCGTGCACCACAGAAACTAAATGACTCTTGGGGCCAAACTCGCTCATGTCGGAGTGGTAGCCAATAGCATAAACACCACGAGCTTCTGCTACTTGTACCGGAGTCGGTGAGTCCACATGGTGGGCAATGACATCGGCACCGTTATCAATAAGGGCATGAGAGATGCGTTTGGATTTATCTGGCGCGTACCAAGCGTTAGTCCATTGAACTTCCACTTTAATCGCTGGGTTGATGGCTTGTGCCCCAAGGGTAAAGGCATTTAAGCCTCGAATTACCTCGGCAATGGGGTGTGAGGCCACATAACCTAGTCGCTGACTCTTGCTCATGGCCGCCGCGACCATACCGGACAAATAGCGCGCTTGATACGCTCGGGTGGCGTAGGTGGATAAGTTATCCCCTCGGCGCATGCCGGTGGCGTGTTCAAACTTTACATTGGGAAACTGCTCGGCAATGCGCTGTGTCGGGATCATGTATCCCCAAGAGGTGGTGAACACGATGTCGTTATTTTGTGCAAGTTCGGCAATAACACTGCGAGCTTGTCGCCCTTCAGGAACAGACTCTACCACCTGAGTTTGAATGCGCTCACCAAATGTTTTTTCTAGATATTGTCTTGCCAGTTCATGGCTATAGCTCCAACCGGCATCACCTGCTGGACTGACATACACAAAGGCGACTCTTAATGGGATGGCATTACTTGAGAGGCTTAATAAAATTAACCAAGCGGGCAGTAAGTATTTCATTTATTTCTTATCTCCATTATTTAATAAAGATAAGGTTTAGCAAAATACTGACCAATCGATCAGAAAATTAAATTTGGAATCATGTGGGCATAAAAAAGCCCCGCTAGGCGAGGCTTTTAAAGCTTATTTTGATTTGGGTTCGCGAATGACTTGGGTATCGCTGTATCTGTCATGCCAGGTCAATTTATCTTTATCAAATAGCAACCAAATGTAGCCGAGACCGAGTAGTCCTAAAGAGGCGATGGACACTAAAAAGCGCAATAAGCATTGAGTAAGGGTTAACGGGCCCTTGTTGCGATTCAATAAGCGCAGGCGCCAAGCGCGCATGCCTAGGGTTTGACCACCGCGGCGCCAGAAGTGGGTATTAAACCACAAGGTCACGATGAATAAGGCGCTGGGTAAAAATGGATTGTGCGGATTAGCGTGCTCACCCTGATTGGCTGCCACGAAGATAATGCCAACTAAAAACCATAAGCCCAGCACCAGTAAAGCGTCATACAACAGGGCGGCAAAGCGTACGAGAACACCGGCATGGGTAACCGTTATGGAGGTATCTTGCGACATAGGGATTCTTAAAAGTTGTAGCCAAAGTCAATAGATAGGTTGAATAGGTCCGCATCTTCTTCATCCAGAGAATTGGTAAGATCCGTATCAACTCGCATCAGTAGCTGGCAATTGTACCATGAATAGCCCAAACCTAAATCCAGCTGGGTGCCATAGGCATCAAAATCAGAAGAGTCGCGGAAATAGCGGTTGTGGAATACACCACCACCAACGAAGAACTGCCAGCCTTTTTGCAGGTTGGTGCTGATGATCACAGAGCCATTTAGGCCAAGATAACGGGTATCTTCGAACGCAAGGCTTTCGTATACCACATCGTTCTTGTCGTCTTCTATGGTGACGCTATCAAGCTTGCCAAATTCCACAGCATAAATGCTCGCAAGGTGCTTGCTGTGGGCCCTTTGGTAGCCTAAGCGAAAACCACGAAAATTCTGGTTGCGAGTCACTTCGTCTTGGCTGAAGTAGCTGTAAATACTCTCTTCAGGGGTGGATATCTCATGAAAATGGCGACCAATGAAGAGGGTGTTTTGGTAATCTGCCACAAAAGGTACGGGGGAATTCAAAGGGATAAAGCGTGTCTCTGGCACGGGTTGTGGGACAACAGGGGTGCTCACAGATTCTGAGGTTGAAACAGATGTACTGGCCGAACTGGTTATCGATGTAGGCTGAATCTTGGCTTCTTTGGTGATTTTTGAGATCTCATCTTTGACCACCACGAACACGCTGCCACCTTGGAGCTGAATTTTGTAACGATTGTTTTCAAAATCTTGTTCGACTAGTTGACCGCGTAGAATGGAGCCGTCTTTTTTATAGATAACATCCTCTAATGTCTGGCTGGATGCCAAGGAGCTGAACAAGAGGGATGTAATAAGAGCAAGGTGACGCATGTGAGATCCAATTTATTATATTCGTGAATGCTGCATTCTACTTATGTCTGGATGACGCCCAATACTGCTTGAGTATGGGATTTGGCAACTGTAACTCACTCTGCTTGGTATTAAAACGCCATATTCCTAATCACAATTAAAAATTGAACCCCAATTGCAGGTGGCCTGTGGTGCTGCTATCCACATTGTCGTCGTAATCTGAACTATTCAAAATATTAATGCGCAGCAGAAGTTGTAGGGTTTTCCAGCTATAGCCGAGGCCTAATTGAAAGTCGGAGCCACTGGCTTGGAATGAGTTATCGTCTGTTGAGTAGGATTCGCTAAACGCGCCCAATCCGGTGAAGAACTGCCAACCTTGATAAAGGTTCGTGCTGAGGATGGCTGCGATCTGTGCGCTGGTGTAGGTTTCATCGGTGAGGTCATCTCCAGAATAGGTCACCGAGTTGCCAAACGAATCCGTATCGGTACGTTCGCTGTAAGAACCTATATTTAAATCCGCATACAGTGCGAAATGGCGATTAAAGTTAGCCTGTCCACCAATATTCAAGCCTGAGTAAACAAACTCGGTTTCCATAAAAATGTTGGACGCTTTTAAGGTGTGGTTCATGGTGCCTATGTAAAACGTGCCATTAATGGATTTTTCTTCAGGATACACAGGCAAAGCTTGCGAGCTGGTTAGCTGTGGGTTTTGAGTAATGCTGGGGTTGTTATTGATATTGATGTTAACTCCAGAATTGGCCTGCCCTTGAGCTAACGGGGCTTCTTTGGTGATCTTGGTGATTTCTTCTTGGCTTACACTGAAAATACTGCCACCGTCTAGGCGGATCTTATAGCGCCCGTTATCGAAGTCTTGTTCGACCAGTGTGCCACGTAACACGCTGCCATCTTTTTTGTAGATCACGTCTTGTAAGGTTTGGGCGGCAGCCGAGTGGATTAAAACAACACCAAATATCACAGGTAAGAGCTTCATGGGCATTCCTTTTGATGGTTCATGTGAATAATCATAGGTCAAGATGGCACCTTCATTGGAAAATCCATAAATATTTCATGAAACAATCTATTCACTTATAGATACAGGGGGAACAGAATAAAAAAGTTATAACTCACTCACTTTTTCGGCCAGTTAAAAAAAATTGGCGCGAAACGTGTTAGGCAAATCTACTTTGGGTGTATGAAGGATTTTATTTTGCTGAAAAATCAGATTAGTATGTGTTCAATAATCGAATTATTATTCGACTCTAGAGAACAATAATGACACAGACTATGAGTCCCACAGATAAGTCGATCCAAATACGGGAACATATTCGATTGTATCGACAAGTACAAAGTCCGTATTGGTGGGTGAACGCAAATATAAACGGTCAAGAGAAACGCTTATCCACAAAGGTGCATGTGAAAGATGACCCGAATGGAAAGGGTAAAGCGCGCACGCGTGCGTTTGATCTGGCTCAGCGTTTATCTATAGAGGATGCTTACGAAAGTAATAAAGATGACATGGAACAAAATGCAGCCACACTTAAGGTGGTGCTGGATTATCACATGGCGTGGAAGAGTCGTGACATCATTGAAATCATGGATATGTTTCACCCGGATATTGAATACTCTGATTTTTTTATTAATCGGGTTATGGGGATTAAGGAAATTCCCAGTTATATCCAAGGGTGCTTACCAAAACGTCCAGGTGAAAATTTAGTCCACACGGACCGTATACGTGTGGATGGGCACACAGCGTTTATACAATATAAATTAACTATGCGTGAGGCCAGCTACCGCTGCAGCGAGGCCATAACGGTTAAGCATGGAAAGATTTATCGTATACACGAATATGGTGTGTTGATCCCATCGGATAAAGAAGATAAGAATCATCAGCAACTGGATCGTTCTGCCATTAGTCGATTGGGTTTATCGGCCAAAGAGTTGGCCAATTTGTCCCAAGATATACAGCAGTACTTTAATGAGACCCAGCCATTTTTAAATGCAGATTTAAGTTTGCAGCAAGTGGCGGATAAAACGGGATACAGTCGCAATCAGATTTCTTTCTTTTTGAATAAGGTGGCGGGGCAATCCTTTTATCAATTCGTGCATCAAGCACGTATTGAGTATTTAATTGAAAAAATTAAACAAGAACCATCACTCACAAATATCGATCAGTTAGCATTTGATGCTGGTTTTAATTCGCTTTCTGCATTTTATAAACATTTCCGACGTATTACAGGTATGTCACCAAAAGCCTACATAAAAAACTTTTTGGCCAGCCTTGACCAAATTCCCCAATAATAATTCTTCGCGGACACGTAAAAATTCCTCCCGTGTCCGCAAACACGATTTCTAAAAAAAATAGCCGTATCTTTTTTCCATCAGCATGTGAGGTCAATCATGAGTGCATGGAAAAATATCAGCTTATGGATGGATCAATTAGATTCATTTGATGCACGCCCACCATTAGAAAACGATTGCCAAGTGGATGTGGCCATTATGGGTGCAGGCTTTACCGGTTTATGGACCGCTTATTATTTAAAGCAACAACAGCCGGACCTAAATGTGATCATTCTTGAAAGTGAAGTGGCGGGTTTTGGTGCGTCTGGTCGCAATGGTGGTTGGCTAATGGGTCAAATTAGCGGTCAAGATACTTTGCTTGAAGCCAGTGATGAAGCACTTAAACAACTTGCGCATAACATTTTACATGATATTCCAGATGAAGTAGCGCGAGTCATAGCCAAAGAAAACATAGCCTGCGATTATAAAAAAGCTGGGGTTTTGTATGTCGCTGCACGCTATACCGAACAAAAATATCGCCTACTTGAATACTTCAATGAACTTAAACAAGCCGGTTATAACCAAACAGATTATGAGTGGCTTAATACCTCTCAGCTAGAAAAAAAGCTAAATATTTCTTCATCATTTGGTGCCATTTTTAGCCCACACTGCGCCACGATACAGCCTGCGAAATTGGTCCGAGGTTTAGCGGATGCGGTTGAAAACTTAGGCGTGCGTATCTATGAAAAATCCCCAGTGACAGCGTGGAAACAAGGGGAATTAAGAACAGAGAAAGCATGCGTAAGCGCTAAATGGATTGTGCCCGCGTTAGAAGCCTACGGTGCGCAATTACCGGCTAGTGTGAAAAAACTGAATCAATATCACTTACCCGTACAGAGTCTCATTATTGCAACTGAACCTTTAAGTGAAGAGTTATGGCACAGCATTGGTTTGGCAAGTGGAGAGGCGTTTGCGGATAACAGCCGTCAAGTGACCTATGGTATTCGCAGCGCCGATAATCGCTTGGTTTTTGGTGCTCGTGGTACTTATCAATTTGGAGCCAAGCTTAGAGAAAACTTCCAGCTCACAACACAAGAGATTGATGATCGTCGTCGCATACTAGTGGAGCTATTTCCACAATTACACGCTACACAAATCACCCATGCATGGGGCGGCAATTTAGCTGTTTCCCGTCGTTTTTCTCCGCATATGATCAAAGATGAGAAACAGGGATTTGTATTGTCAGGTGGTTACGGTGGTGAAGGGGTTGGTGCAACCAACTTAGCTGGGCGAACTCTAGCGGATCTGATTTTGGGTAATGACACCGACTTAATAAAAATGCCATGGGTAAAAGCACAAGGCAGCTTTCATGATCTTACTAAGTGGGAAAGCGAACCCCTGCCGTGGTTAGGTTACAAGAGTGTTATTAAAGCATTTGATTTTGAAGACAAGGTGTTAACGCAAGACGATGCCGCAAAATGGAAACGTCAGCTTGCAGAAAAAGTGGCGGATGTGTTTGAGAAAATCGTGCAATAACACCTAGGTGTTGTTGCCATTAAATCTACAGGCAGTAAGTAGTTTTAAATAGCATCTTTTTAATAACAATAAAAATAACTGGCTCATAAATGTTTTGCCGTTGTTTGGCGAAGCTATGGGGTGAGAACGACAAGTTCTTGCATAGAAAAAGATCGGTCATCGACCAAAAAAATAATGAAAAAATAGGGAGAATCCTATGAAACTACTTAAGAGTCTGGGTGCGACTGCATTAATGCTGTCAGCATCATTTTCTGCTCAAACCACATGGGCAGATAAACTGGTTATATCCAACTGGGATGGTTACATGCCAGCGGATATGGTAGAGCGTTTTAAGAAAGAAACGGGTATTGATGCCGAAGTAGCATTGCATGCTACGAATGAAGAAATTATGGGCAAGGTTGTTGCCAGTAAGGGTAAGGGCTATGACGTATTGTTTGTATCGTCTCCTTTTGTTGAAGTACTTAATAAGTTAGACCTGATTGCTAAATTGGATCACAAGCTAATCCCTAATACTAAAAATCTTTATTCCCAAGCAAATGAATTAAATTATGACAAAGGCAATAAGGTATCTATGCCTTATGCATGGGGTACAACCGGATTGTGCTACCGCGCAGATTTAATGGATGAGCCAACCAGTTGGAATGACCTACTAAAACCCAATGATGCGTTGAAAGGTAAGGTTACCATGTTATCCACTGATCGCTGGTTAATGGCCGCGGGTTTCTTAAGCTTGGGCTATTCCGTTAACAGCACTAATCCTTCTGAAATTGCCGAAGCTAAACAAGTTTTGAAATCGGCGAAAAAATCCATACTTGCCTATGACGATGCCACTTTTTACGCGAAGCTAGTTAGCGGTGAAGCCACTATGACCCATGCTTGGGACGGTTGGTGTAACTATGGCACAGCGGAAAATCCAAATATTAAATACGTGATTCCAAAAGAAGGCACAGATATGTATGTGGATTCCATGGTGATTACAAAAAATTCAAAAATGAAAAAAGAAGCTCATGCATTTATCAACTATGTGTTGAGTAAAGAAATTGGTGTGTGGATTGTTAATAACGTTATGTACAAAACACCAAATGAAGCGGCCATGAGCAGTATTGACCCTGCAATGATGAAAGCGTATCCGAATTTGGCTATGTCTCCTGATGAAATTTTAAAGCAAGAACAGTTACGTGATCTTGGTAAAACGCAAAAAGCGTACACCAAAGCCGTGACCGAAATTTTAGCGTCCAATTAATTCAGCCGCATGCTTACTTAGGTAGGCATGCTCACAATAATAAATAGCGAGTTTGGAATGCGATCTTCATCCCGAAATATGTTGTTAATCGCCCCTGGCCTTGGCTGGTTGGCATTATTTATGGTAATACCCTGCGTGCTCATTTTTATGCTGAGCTTTTTTGAGCGTGGCATGTATGGTGGGGTGGATTACAACTTTAATCTTGAAAATTTTGTCCGTGCGATGGATCCAATCTATTTAGGTATTTTATTGGATTCCATCTATATAGCCGGTACCGCCACCATAGTGGCTATTTTATTGGCCTATCCTGCAGCCTACGCCATCTCTTTATCGCCAAGAAAAAAGCAAACCACATATTTGTTTTTTATCATGTTACCGTTTTGGAGTAACTATTTAATTCGTACCTATGCTTGGATTGTTTTATTGAACCGAGAAGGTCTTATCAATAATGGTTTAGAGTCTATCGGTGTTATATCTGAGCCATTAAATCTGCTTTACAACGAATTCGCGGTCATCACAGGTTTGGTATACAACTATCTGCCTTTTGTGGTGTTAGCCATCTATTCCTCAATCTCCAAGTTAAACCCGGAGGTTCGTGAAGCCTCTGAAGATTTAGGTGCCCCCGCTTGGAAAACCTTTTTGCGCGTAACCCTACCATTAACTGCGCCAGGTGTGGCAGCGGGTGCGGTATTTGTGTTTGTTTTATCCATTGGTAACTTCATTACCCCAGATTTGCTTGGTGGTGGTCGTTTACAAATGGTGGGTAATTTGATTTATGACCAGTTCTTGTCTGCGCGGGATTGGCCGTTTGGTGCGACGTTATCTTTCATTTTAATCGGCATCATGATGATGTTGTTGTTTGCACAAGCTGTGATTGTGAACCGCGGACAAATTGAAAAACACGAAGCAAAGGAAGAAGACGTATCTTCCATGAATTTCTCCCGTCAATCACTTAATGAAAAGGAGAAGTCATATGCCTAGTTTCTCTTTGTCAAACTTGTACCTGAATAGCCACTTAAAAGTCGTCTACTTTTTCTTATATATGCCCATTATTGTGTTGATGGTGCTTAGCTTTAATAAAGCGGGTTTGCCTACAGTTTGGTCGGGTTTTTCCGTGGAGTGGTATGGCAAACTATTAGACAACGAGTCGATTTTAAATGCTGCTTGGAATACTTTAATCGTGGCGGTGATCTCTACTATTTTGTCCTCCATTCTGGGCACATTGCTGGCATTAGGCATTGAACGCATGAAGGTGAACAGTGGTTTAGATGCCTTATTGTTTGCGCCTATGATCATTCCTGACATTGTACTTGCCATCGCCTTGCTGTCATTTTTTACCATGTTGGACTTTACGTTAGGGTTGCATTCCATCGTGCTCAGTCATGTGGTGTTTAACATTGCTTTTGTATGCGCCGTGGTGAGAACACGTCTTAAAAACTTTGATTACTCTGTAATTGAAGCATCAGAAGATTTAGGTGCAGGCAGCTTTACAACATTTCGTCGTGTGACCTTGCCCATTATTTTTCCAGGGGTGTTGGCGGGTAGTTTGCTTGCGTTCACGCTGTCTGTGGATGAATTCATCATCGCTTTCTTTACCGCAGGTGCGGGTTCTAGTTCTACCACGTTACCTATGCAAATTTATTCCATGATCCGTTTCGGCGTGACGCCGGAAATTAATGCTATGGCTACCATTGTTATGCTGGTGAGTTTCACCATGGTATTTCTGTCTCAACGAATTAATAAGGGGATTACACAATGAGTTCGGTTATCCAATTAAGAAATCTACAAAAAGTGTTTGGTCAGACTCGAGCTATCGATGATGTGAGTTTGGATATTCAAGAAAATGAATTCTTTGCCATGTTAGGCCCTTCTGGTTGCGGCAAAACTACCTTGCTACGAACCATTGCCGGATTTGAATCGCCGGATCACGGGAAAGTATTGCTAAGCGGAGAAGATATTACGCCGCTACGTCCGAATAAGCGCTCCATTAATTTGATGTTTCAATCCTATGCGTTATTCCCACACATGAGTGTGGCTAAGAACATTGCCTACGGCTTGGAAATGGAAGATTTAACCAAACAAGAAATTCAACGTCGAGTTGCCGATGTTATGGACATGGCACACCTACATGAATTTGCAAATCGCCGTCCTGATCAACTTTCGGGTGGGCAGCGTCAGCGGGTTGCACTCGCTCGCGCCTTGGTTAAACGCCCAAAAGTGTTGTTGTTGGATGAACCATTAGGTGCCCTTGATAAAAAACTGCGTGAACAAATGCAATTGGAGCTAAAGCGTTTGCAAAGTGAAGCAGGTATCACGTTCGTCATGGTAACTCACGATCAAGAAGAAGCCTTGGTGATGGCAGATCGCATTGCCTTAATGAAAGACGGTAGGGTCGCGCAATTAGGCTCGCCAAAAGAATTATACGAGCAGCCCAATTCTCGTTTTGTTGCAGACTTTATTGGCTCTATGAATTTCTTTGACGGCACCATTAGTGGTGATCGCATTACGTTAAAAAATGGCACGCAATTAAGTGGCGTTGTTACTGCCGATGATATGAATCATGGCACGTTGGCGGTTCGCCCTGAAAGAATTTGTTTGCACCGTGAGATTCCTCAAGATGCGGATAATCGTATTCAAGGTGTAATCGAAGACATTGCTTACCATGGACAAGATTTAAGTGTGCACGTGGCAGTGGCCAATGATGCGCAGCGTAAGCTTGCGCGAATCTCCGCTACGTTAGCAGAAGAGCAAGAGCTAAAACTAGGTGAGTCCGTATGGTGTAGTTGGACATCACAACATGGGCGTTTATTAGGCGCCTAAACCAAATTCAAACCAACAATAATAAAGAGGGATAGATCATGAGTGATAAAAAAATTATCGCGTTTTTTCCTGAAGCGGCTTACGGGCCTGCATTAAATTCTGTGGGGATTGCCCAAGCATGCGAAGCCATGGGGCACAAAGCGGTATTTCTTACCGATCCAGGTATGGCCGGCGTGTACAGTGGTTATGGCTTTGATGAGTATTTAGTAAACATGTCAGAGCCTATGGAACCCGAAGACATGGCGAAATATTGGCAAGACTTTATTAACAGTCACATTCCTAACTTTAATAAAGACCCATACGATCAAATTGAAAACTACACCAAAGAGTGCTGGGAAGCCGTGGTGGATACCGCTAAATGGGCGCAAAAAGATTTGCCAAGTGTATTGGATAAAGTAAAGCCAGATCTGATCTGTGTGGATAACGTGATCCTATTCCCAGCCATTAAACAATATGGCAAGCCTTGGGTGCGTATTATTTCTTGCTCGGAAAATGAAATTGAAGATGAAAACATTCCGCCACATCTTTCAGGTTGTTGGGCGGATGATCCAGAATCCATGGCGAAATTTCGAAAAAAATTCGCCGATGAAATTAAACCCATTCACGATGACTTTAATGAATTTTTAGCTAGCTGTGACGAAGCGCCATATCCACTGGGTCAATTCTTTGAGGCATCGCCTTATTTGAATTTACTATTGTATCCAGAAGCCATTGCCTATGAGCGTAAAGAGCCGCTGGATCGTAAACGCTTTCAATATCTTGAAGGATGTGTACGCAAAGACGAAGCCTATGAAATCCCAACATTCAAAGCCAATAATGATAAGCCCATTATTTATATTAGCTTTGGTAGTTTAGGTTCAGGTGATACAGATGCACTTAAACGTTTAATGAACAGCGTGGCCAAAATGCCTGTACGTATTTTAATGAACGTAGGAGATTACAAAGACGCTTACACCGATGTGCCTGATAACGTGATTGTGGATGGTTGGTTCCCGCAACCTTCAGTAATTCCACAAATGGACGCAGTGATTCATCACGGCGGTAACAACAGCTTCACCGAGTGTTTATATTTTGGTGTGCCCGCCATCATCATGCCATACGTTTGGGATGGTCATGATAATGCGTCGCGAGTTCACGAAACTGGTCATGGTTTCAAGATGCACCGTCAAAATTGGACCGAAGAAGAACTGCATAAAAACATCAACACCATGTTAAACGATGATGCGATGAAAAAACGTTTGAAGATAATTTCAGACGATATGCACAAAGAGCACGGTCCAAGTAAAGCAGCACGCTTATTGGACGGTTTATTAAAACAAGCAGAACAAACTCAAGGGGAACCAGCCTAATGTCGTCGGCAACCTTAATTAATATTGCATCTACAGCGCCACACGTTTATCCAGCTAGCACGTTTGCAGAGGGTAAAGATGATTGGGGTGTACAACCTAATGCCCTTGCGGGTAATAGTGCAAGCTCTGGAAAATTGTTATGGAAAGACGGCCTAGGTGCCGAGAGCGGTGTATGGGAATGCACGCCTGGTAGTTGGACGTTATCCATTCCTGCCGATGAGCTGTGTCATTTTGTACAAGGTCGTGCCACTTATACCAGTGACACTGGCGAGGTAATCGAAGTGAAGCCGGGCACGGTTGTGCACTTCAAGCAAGGTTGGAGTGGGCAATGTGTTGTGCATGAAACCATTCGCAATGTGTACATGTTGATTACCCCTTACTAATTGATACATCGCAGCGCCTGCGTTGCGATAGGAGAAAATAATAATGAATGCATTGGTAATGAATGACCCAACAGAAATCGAAGATGTAGTGGACTGGGGGGATATCCCAACCATGATTGATGGGCAGTCACGCACATCGGGAGTACTGCTGCACAAAGGTCCAAATGGTGAAGCGGAAACGGGCATTTGGATTTGTACACCGGGTTTTTGGAATTGTCATGTGACACGAGATGAGATGTGTCACTTTCTTTCAGGCCGCGCGACATACGTGCACGAAAATGGAGAAGTGATTGAAATCTATCCGGATACTGCAGCGTTTTTTCCTAAAGATTGGAAAGGCACATGTTGTGTTCACGAAACCGTTCGAAAAATTTACATGATTCGTTAAGGCACTGTCATGGCGCTTACTGAAATGGAACATAAAATTCGCCAACTGGCTCTGGACGGTTTTATTGAACGAGCCGGCTGGGGAGATGCTGAGAGAATTTATTTGCAAGCGGATGCATCGTTTCGACGTTATATTCGTTTAAAACGAGGCAGTGAGTCTGTGATGCTCATGGATGCACCGCCGCCGCAAGAAAATATCGAACCCTTCCTGGTCGTGGCCAAGCACCTATGCCAATTAGGGTTTAGTGCTCCACGCATTTTACAAGAGGACGCCTTTCTTGGATTTTTATTGTTGGAAGATTTTGGCGATGCCACCTTCACACAATTATTAAATCAAGGCATGGGAGAAGGGGTGCTCTACGAAGCGGCCATCGATACCTTAATTAAATTGCATCAGCATCCTGATAATGCACGAGTTGCCATCGGCGAGTACGACCTTGAAGTATTGCTAACCGAAGCGGAGTTGTTTTTAGATTGGTATGTGCCTGAACTGGATCACACACAAACACCCGAAACATTACGGCAAGGATTTCGTGATGCTTGGCTAGATGTACTGAGTCATCAACCCAAACTCAATGCGTGCATTGTGTTACGGGATTTTCATGTGGATAATTTAATGTTGTTACCCAATCGCATGAATCCGGAAAACTGTGGTTTATTGGATTTCCAAGATGCCTTAATTGGTAGCTCAAGTTATGACGTGGCATCGCTTCTGGAGGATGCTCGACGTGACATCAGTCAAGAGTTTCGCCAAAACATGCTCACGCGTTATTTAACGGGCTTTACCAATTTGGATAGAGAAGCCTTCATGACCAGCTATGTGATGTTAAGTGCGCAGCGACATATGAAGATTGTAGGCATTTTTACGCGCTTATATCGCCGAGATGGAAAGGCGCATTACTTGGCACACATACCAAGAGTGTTGGCTTATTTACAACAGCATTTAAGTCACCCTGTGCTTGCGCCCGTTGCAACTTGGTTGAAAACCCATACCCCTGAATTTACTAACTTACCTGACACGCTACAGATAAGTGAATTAACAGCCCCATTGGAATCCTAATATGAATACGTTTGATACAAATAGTGGACTGATTTACACCGACAACGATTATAAAATTGCCGATGGTGCCGAACGCCAAACCATCATTAATCCCGCGACACTAAAAAAAGAAGGGGAGATTGCTCTTTGCCAGCAACATGAAGCGGACATTGTGGTTGCAAAAGCTAATGTGGCACAAAAGCAATGGAAGGATGTGGATGCAAAATCCCGTGCGGCAATTTTGCATGATTTAGCCCACCGCATTGAAACCTCAGACTTAACCGAAGTGGCAAAACAAATGACGCTAGAAATGGGCAAACCATTTCCAGAGGCCATGGGTGAATTAGCAAACGTGGCCCCGATATTTCGTTACTACGCGGAAATGGCGCGAGACGATGCCGGTCATGTGGCGGGCACCACACAAAAAGGTTCGTTCCAATATGCACGTAAAGAGCCCTATGGTGTGAGCGTGCATATCATGCCGTTTAACTTTCCTATTTTATTAACCTGTTGGACTTTGGCTGCATCGTTAGCTTCGGGTAACACCTGTATTGTTAAGCCAGCAGAAACCACCAGTTTGTGTACGCTACGTTTCATGGAGCTGTTTAACGAACTGCCCAGTAACTTGGTGCAATGTGTGACAGGTGGAGTGGACATCGCGCAGGCATTAATTCGTCATAAAAATACTCATATCGTTGCGTTTACCGGTGGGGTTGAAGCAGGTAAAAAAGTGAACATGGCATGTGCGGAACAATTTAAACCGTGCATTATCGAAGCCGGCGGGAATGACAGCATGATCATTTCAAAACATGCACCGTTAGAGGTAGCCGTTGCAGGTTCGGTGTGTGCGGCGTTTCATTTATCCGGACAAATTTGCACCTCGGCAGAGCGCTTCTTTGTGCATGAAGATATCCATGATGAATTTGTTGCACGTTTTGTAGAAGCCACCAGAGCATTACGCATTGGTAATGGCTTGGGTCAATCCGAAATGGGTCCACTTGTGAGCGAAGCCGCCCGCGCAAAAGTACAACGCTTAATTGGTAATGCTATTGAAAAAGGTGCCAAGGTTGCAACCGGTGGCAAGATTCCAAAAGGTCTCGATACAGGTTGGTTTTATGAGCCAACGATTTTGACAAATGTCACACCGGATATGGAAATTATGCAATCAGAAGTGTTTGGTCCAGTTGCCAGTATTTGCAAAGTGAGCAGCGTGGATGAAGCATTACGTTTGGCGAATGAATCAGAATTTGGTTTGGGCTCATCTATTTTTACAACCGACTTAAAAGAAGCCATGCAAGCGGCAGAGGAATACCAGACCGGTATGGTGTGGGTGAATAACCCATTAATTGATAATGATGCATTACCGTTTGGCGGGTGGAAAATGTCAGGCCAAGGTCGCGAATTAGGTCGACAAGGTTTGGATGCGTTCCGTCAAAGCAAGATGGTCATCATTGATCACGACCCAATCGTACATGATTGGTGGTACCCCTATGACAATGAAGTGTTCTATTCACAGGATGCTTAATTGCAACGATCGAGTGTGAGGCTCGGGCCCGCCCTTAGGGGCGGGCTTTTTTGTATCTGAAGGGTTTTATCAAAGAAAACAAAAGCCAGCTTAATGGTGAGACCAAGCGGGCTTTTAAGTTTGCTGGCAATACGCAGGCTCTTGATATTAGCGAACAACCGCCATGGATGGTGGAAACGTCGCTTTTGCAGGAGCAAGGAGCGGTCTGGGGTCCATTTCTAAAAGAAAAAAAGCTGATCTCTTGCGAAATCAGCCTTTTGGAATTTGGTACTAACACCGAGGCATTTGATATTAGTGAATCTGGGACCCGTCCCTAAAAGCAAAAACCCGTTAAATATTGCTATTTAACGGGTTTTTAGAATTTGGTGGCAACACCGGGATTTGAACCTGGGACCCCATCATTATGAGTGATGTGCTCTAACCAACTGAGCTATGTTGCCTTTGAAACGGCGCGCATTATTGCCATTTGCGGCCATAGTGTCAAGTAAGATTTATGATTTTTTTCAATGACTTAGCAGACATGAGCATGGGCCTAGGTAAAATGGGGCTTTGCTGGGGATGGCTGGCTGTGACTATGCCATGAAGCCATTGACTGGCTGGCAAGTTATGAGGGCTCGAATCCGTCGCCGCAAGGCGAGATTGTCCTGCAATTGGACTCAAAAGTGATTGTATGTCTTTGATTTATTAGCAAAAAGTGACACCTTGTCGCAATCTGGACATTTCTTTTGTTGCCTAAGGCGAATTGCTGATAGTATGACTTTCAGTATGGTTTTTATAACAATAAGAAGCTTGTGTAGGATCACTTAGTATGCAAAAGCTCACGAGAATCGAGTACAACACGGCGGCTTTACAGCGTTTAGTGCGCAGCGTTACGTTTTTTAAAGATATTGTAAAAGTTAATCCAGAGCAGTTTGATTTGCTGTTGAGTGTCAGCGAGTTTGTACAAGTTCAGGCTGGGGAAACAGTATTAAAGAAGGGCAACCAAGATAAGGTGTTGTACTTTTTGTTAAAAGGTCAGATGTCTGTGTTCTGTGAAGACGAAGGTCAAAGCCTGAATATCATTAATCCTGGTGAAGTGTTTGGGGCATTGTCCATGGTGACTGGTCGTGGTCGCAGCGCCACGGTGAAAGCCGAATCCGACGTGGTGTTACTGGGGATTGATTTTAAATACTTTAACGATGTGGATGATTTTAGCCTGTTCACATTGGAGACCAAACTCATTGCTTATCGCATGATGGTGCATAACATTCGCTGGAATTTAGAAGTAAATAAGATGCAGCACCCCACACATGAACTGAATAAAAAATTACTGACCATTCCTTTGTATAAAGGTGAGAAAGGGGGCCGTGATGAACTCATGGCTTTGCACGAACAGTCTCGCTTAATGGCGGATTTATTGTGCGAATGGAATGATGAATTGAACGTACAACGTATCAATTTATTAACAGAGACTAGCCATTAGCGCTGGCTCTCGCAAAACGTGTCCCAATAACTTTTCACGCAGTTGCGACCACTGCTTTTGGCTTGATACAAAGCTTGGTCTGCTTGATCCAAAAACGCTAAGCAACTTCTCTGGTTGTTTGGCACGACGCAATTAATACCTATGCTCACAGTCAGTTTAATTGTCAACTCGCCATGAATCAGTGGCGTTTCTTCAAGATGTTTGCGTATATTCTCGGCAAGTTCTAATGCAATGCTGTGCTGGGTGCTAGGTAGAATAATGGCAAATTCTTCACCGCCATAACGGGCAATCATATCGCTTTTGCGTTTTGCGGTTTCGCGCATGATATTGGCTGCATGACAAAGGGCTTTATCCCCAATGATGTGGCCATACTCGTCATTAATGCGTTTAAAGAAATCCAAATCTAAAAATAAAATAGAGAGACTGGATTGAGATCGAGACGCTAAATCCCATTGTAAATCTAAGGCGTTATCAAAGTATTGGCGGTTATACAGACCAGTAAGAGTATCGGTTTGATTGAGGCGCTCTAATTTTCTTTGGTTATCTTTAAGTTTCATTTCGATATGAAACGCGCGATTGTATTCGTTGAAATATCGGCGACACATCAAAAAATAATATACCCACATTACCAAGAATAAGGGCGCTAAATAGCGATAGTGATCACTTAAAAAACAGGCGATGACGATTGGGAAAATAATACTGGCGATGTAAATTTGGGTGAATAACAGCTTAGGTGCCAAACTGGATGCTGCACCACTCACTAGGCCCACTACGATCAATGCGGTGAGAATCACCATGTCATAATATTGGTCATTGAAAATAAAATAGACTTGTACACCTGATAGGGTGAGGGCATGTAGATACGCTAAGCCTAGTAATATGATGCGCCAAAGCTGGGTGTTCTTATTGTATAGAAAGGGTGTGCTAAGAGCATGAAAGACACGCACGGCACTGATGCCAATAAATAACGCGCTGAAGAAAAACGCTAACTTAAAGTTTAATTGAAATAACCCCGCTCCCCATGCCAATAAAGGCCAGACGGTGGCATAGACGAATAAGCCGGGGAATGATCGGCTTAAAAAATCCATGTCTGAGCGTTTGATTAAATGGCTATCCATAAATGCGTACGTAAGGGGTTTCGTTTAAGTGTAGATGAGATACCCCTTTTTAGCGGATTTCAGCGAAACATTAAATGGGATAAATGTGCCAAATTGTTAACAACTTGTGGTGGTGCTCATTTAATGTGGGGGAATAATCGCTGTATTTCTTCTGGCGTCAGCGCTTCCATGCGCGCGATATTATTATCTGGAATGGATTCAGGGTCAGGGTACTTGGCTAATACATCGGCCAGTGAGTCTTCACGCAATAAGTGCAAAATCGGATAGGGTGCACGGTTGGTTAGGTTTTCTTGATCATTTGGGTCTGTGCCATCGAATTGGTAATTAGGGTGGAAGCTCGCGATTTGCAGCGTGCCTTCAAGACCCGCTCGTTGTAATAACCACTCGGCTTGTTGCAAATAGAGCATATACTCTTCAAACGTTTGCAGTAAATGCGGAATCACGAGCAAGGTGGTTTCCCGTTCGTGAGCGTCCATACCTTGTAATTCATCTAGAGCTTGTAAAAATGCTTTGTCTAATTCGGTTTCGGTATTGCCTTGAAAGATATCAATATGAATTTGTTGTTGGCGACGGGGTTTGGCGGCGAAGGGGCAAAGGTTTAATCCGATGACCACATCGTCTAGCCATTGGTTAATGTGGCTTAGGATCAGGGAAGAAGACATATGCAGAAGGCTCGAAGAATAATTACAAATTTCAATATAGTTTACTCTAATTAGTTTACTTTTTGATATGCTTTTTACTTCTAGATACAGGGATATAGATAAAATTTGGAAGTGCCATAAGTTCACTATAATTCATGTAAGTGAGAGGTACGTATGGAAAGCATATTAAGAGAAATTATCGAAGGTGTTTCCAATAATTATGGAAAAGACTTTTTTGATACGATCACCTTGAAGATGCACCAAGCCATTGGTGCGGATTTCACCTTTATCGCTCGACTTGATATCGATGCGTATCTAAGTCGCACTATTTCCTTGGTGGCAGGTGGTGAAGTTGTCGACAACATGGAATATAGCTTAGAGCATACGCCTTGTGCCAATGTCGCGGATGACAGTGTTTGTTGTTATCCCAGTGGAATTGTCAGGCTTTTTCCAGCGGATCAGCTCTTGATCGATATGGGTATTGAAGGGTATATCGGGTCACCGTTGCATGATTCAAATGGTGAAGTGATGGGCCTTACAGTGGCCTTGTATCAATCAAAAATAGAAAACCCGGGGTTAGTCGAAACCCTATTTCAAATTTTTAGTGGTCGGATTGCTGCAGAAATTGAAAGAATGGAATATTCTGAATCTCTCGAAAATATGGTGCAGCAACGTACCCTGCATTTAGAAGAAGCCCTTAATACCCTGAAGATGACGCAAAAACAGTTGATTCATCAAGAGAAGTTAGCCTCATTGGGTGGGGTGGTGGCGGGGGTGGCTCATGAAGTGAATACGCCTTTAGGCATTGCCAAAACCGCTGCTAGTTATCAAAAAGATTTATTAGTTAAGACGCTTGATCATTATGAGAAAAAAACCTTAACAGCCACAGGAATGCATGATTTTTTAAGGCAATCGAAGGAGGCCAGTGAGTCAATTGAAATCAATTTAGAGCGTGCGGTTGATTTGATTAATAACTTTAAATTAGCGGCGGTTGATCGAATTGATAGCAGTATACGAGATCACAACGTAAAAGATTTTTTACAACATCTTACAAAGCCGCTGGGAGGAGAGCTTGGGCGTAATAATATTGAATTGTCTATGAATGTTCCTGATAATCTCTCCATTCGAACTTATGGGAGTGAATTATCACAAATTTTGACTAATTTAATTATGAATGCCTGTATGCATGCCTATACGGATATCGATGATCGAGAACTATCATTAAGCGTAAGAGATGAAGGTCAAAATATTGTTTTTATCGTGGCGGATAACGGCACTGGGATTGACCCTAGTATACGAGAAAATATTTACGATCCATTTGTGACAACAAAGCGCAGTCAAGGCAGTACAGGTTTGGGGATGAACATTGTGTATAATTTAGTTACCTCAAAACTGGAGGGTAAAATTGAGTTACTAAAAACAGCTGTAGGTACCACTTGGCAATTAACATTACCAAGTGTATTGGAAGATCAAGTCATTCTTTCACAAAAATCTAACCAACGTTGAATGCCGGCACTGCGGTGTTTCTTTTTGTGCAAAATAAAATATAAGGTGCGCTCAAAATCACGATGAGGCACGGGCAGTTCAATTAAATCGCTGCGTTTTAATGCATCCTCTACAGATATACGCGACAAGCATCCCAAACCTAAACCATTTCCTACCGCACGTTTAATGGCTTCGGTATGTTGTAATTCCACGGCAATGGGGATCTGCGATAAGATGCCGTGCATGGCGCGATCAAACGCTTGGCGTGTGCCGGATCCACTTTCCCTTAATACCCAAGGGTAAGCTTGAATATCCTCATCACTTAAGGTTTTATGTTTTGCTAACGGATGTTGAGGTGAGCAAAACACGCAAAGATCATCTTTACGCCATGGAATGATGTCCAGCTCTGGGTGTTGAATTTCACCTTCAATCATGCCGATGTCGATGTCGTAATTTAAAACCTGCTGCATGATATTTTGCGTGTTGGCCACGGTTAAAGTGACTTCGGCATCTGGGTGGGCCTGTATTAAATCACTTAGAATGCTGACCGCTAAATAATTTCCTATGGTAAGGGTTGCACCTACAATCACAGGTCCTGCATCTTGGTGTTGCAGAAGTGCTTGCTCTAATTCTTTGGCTTGCTCTAACAAGGCTTCCGTACGAGCGCGAATTAAACGCCCTTGTTCATTTAGTTGCAGGCGTTTTCCTACGCGATCAAACAATAAAATATCAAACTGCTGTTCGAGTTCTTTCAATGCAGAACTGGCCGCACTTTGACTCATGGCCAAACTATCTGCGGCTTTAGAGATATTTTGAAAGTGAGCCGTAGCTAAAAATACTTCCAATTGGCGTAAGCTAAATTTCATGAGGCCACCTGTGCAGAGCTGCCTAATAGTTGCAAACTCTCTTCAGCAAAACCGGTACCGGCTTCCACGTAATAGTTAAAGACATTATCTACGCCAAATTCGATCAAGGATTGACGCTCATCTTCATAGCGAGCGATAGCGGCAATGTGCCCTTGATAATGACTGAGTTTTAATTGCGTGGTGATGTCGCGAATGTCCGTGACCGATGGCATGGCCAGCATGACGAGTTTAATGTGTTTTAATTCGCGGGTTTCCCAGAAGTCCGCATCTTCTGCGTCACCGATGATGACGTGACGACCCAGCTCGCGGTGCCTTAATGCTTTGGTGGCATCGGATTCTACGCCCCACACTTTATCCCCAAGACGTGCATGTAAAATATCATACGAACTGCGACCCACTCGCCCCATACCTATGATGAGAACTTCAGCGTGTTTTAACTGTTCTTGGTATTCCGGCACAGGTTGTGGGCGTTCGAAATATTTCACCCAAGCACGCATGTAGGCATAAGCCGTGTGAGCATAATTATAAAAAATACTGGTGAAGATAAATGAGATGCTCACGCCCAATGCAATGATCACCAGCCACTCTTTGGCGATCCATTGGTTGCTGACACATAAGGCCGCCACAATTAAACCAAATTCACTGTAGTTGGTGAGAATCATGGAGCCTAAAAACATACTGCGGCCAGGTGCGCGCAGGGCGGCTAAGATGTGGAAAAGGATCACACCCTTGATGATTAAGATAAAACTGATAGCGGCTAATGGCAGAACCATATCTAAGGTGGGCAGTGCCGTAAAACCAATGGATAAGAAAAAGCCGATTAAGAATAAATCTTTAAACGTGTATAAGGATTTTGCCAGTTCCGCCCCTTTCTTGTGTTGGCTTAATAGCAAACCGAATACCAAGGCACCTAGGTCACCTTTTAAATTTACAAGGTTAAATAATTCATAACCACCCAGAGCTAACGCAATGCCAACAAGTGGTAATAATTCACCGTGACCGGCTTTTTCGATGATGCGATCTAAAATCCATTTCGCAGGGAATAGGGCGATTAACCCCAGTGCATAAATACTGGGAATCTTGCCCGTGGCGATGACTAAAAACACAACCGCGACAATGTCTTGCATCACCAAAATACCCACGGCTAATTTGCCATGGCGATTTTTCATTTCGTTTTTTTCTTCTAATAGTTTCACCACACACACTGTGCTGGAAAAACTTAATGCAAAGGCGATGAGGGCAAGTGCAGGCCAATCCAAATCTGCGAGGTACTCTAGACCTAGTAGGGCAAAGCCTTTAAGTAAAATGGCCCCGACAATGACCCAAGACAACATGTGCAAGCTAGCGCCGGCCCATACTGTAGGCTTGAATAAACTTTTGAAATTAATCTTTAAACCAATGGTGAACAGCATCAAGGTGATGCCAAGATCGGCTAGGGCTTGAAGGTTGTCCAAGGGCTGTACCCCAAACCAATGCATGCCAAAACCAGCTAATAAATAGCCCACTAAGGGTGGTAGGTTGAGTTGTTTAGCGGCAAAGCCACAGGCAAAGGCGATTAAAATCCAGATGAAGTCCATATTTTGCTCTAAAGTCGAGAGTGGCCGTTGAAGGCTTTAATATAAGTAAAATCGATAATTTATAGAAAAATTACCCATTTTGCAAATATAAGGCTAAATCCTATGCTGTTTAGCAGAACTTATGCAAACAGGTGAACCATGAAAGGCTTTAACAAAGAAACCGTAACCAGTGTCCATCATTGGAATGATAGTTTATTTAGCTTCAAAGTAACGCGAGATGCGGGTTTACGTTTCAAAAACGGCCACTTCATCATGATTGGCTTGCAGTTAGAAGATAAGCCTTTGATGCGCGCTTACAGCATTGCCAGTGCGAATTATGAAGAGGAAATGGAGTTCTTCAGTATTAAAGTGCAGGACGGCCCATTGACCTCACGCTTGCAAAAAATTCAGCCAGGGGATGAAATTCTCATTAGTAAAAAGCCCACTGGCACCTTGCTTGTGGATGACTTGTTACCGGGTAAGAACTTGTACCTATTAAGTACAGGTACGGGCTTGGCGCCGTTTTTAAGTATCATTCGTGATCCTTACACGTATGAAAAATACGACAAGGTGATTTTAACTCATGGTGTGCGCTATAAGTCGGAATTGGCGTATCAAGATTACATCATGAATGAGCTGCCAAATGATGAATATCTTGGCGAGTTGGTGCGCGAGAAATTAGTGTATTACCCAACTGTGACTCGTGAAGAATATGAAAACCAAGGTCGTTTAACTCATTTAATGGAAAGTGGAAAACTGTATGCTGACTTGGGTTTACCAACGCCTAACAAGCAAGATGATCGTTTTATGCTGTGTGGCAGTCCAAGCATGTTGAAAGATCTTACTAAAATTTTGGATGAGCAAGGCTTTGCTGAAACCCGTCATGGGGAATTAGCGGAATATGTGATCGAACGTGCCTTTGTAGAATAAGCAAGGGCGTCACTTGTGTGCTTCGCACAAGTGGCGCTAAACCCTTGGCAAAATCTTTTCTAAATGGAACAGCACGGTTTCCATCTGCAACTGCCACAATTCATTAATCTCATTGGCTTTGAGATTCTCTAACATACTGCCCACCCCGTCTTCTGTGGCCATGATAAATGTGGCAACGGCTTTTTGCTGTTTGAGGGTTGCAGTACTGCCAAAACGTTTAAATTGTTTGAGATAAAACGACAAGATGAAAGCTTGGTGAACTTGATCAAGTTGAGAAAATTCAGGCAGTAAATCCCATAAGCCGTTAAGCGAGATGAATTTATCTGAATAGCGTAAATCTTGTTTAACCGCCGCATTAATCTGTTTAAAAAATTCTGGCCATGGCAAGTCTTGGTGATTGAGGGCGTACTCATCACACAATTTTCGAATAGACAGTAACCACTCATCGGCCATGCGATAAAGAATGGATTCTTTATTAGGGAAGAATTCATACAAGGACTTCACATCAATGCCCGCATGCTTGGCAATGCTGTTGGTGTTCACTGCGTGATAACCCTCGGCTTGGACTAGGGCAACGGTAGACGCAATCACCTTGTCTATTAAAGCGCGAGTACGAGCCTGTTTTGGCTGTTTACGCATTGCCAAATGCTCTGGCGTGGCCATTTCCATGAAAATCTCCTCAATTAGCCGGCATCTTAGCATGCTTTATTCGGCCAAGGGCGGGGTGAATTTTGCCAATATTACAGTAATTACTGTAATTTGTCTTGTGCTGTGAAAGCAACCTGTGTATTTTAAATTTCAGTAATAGCTGAAATTTTAAAAGGAGCAGACTATGAAGACCTTAAAACTGGCGGCCGTGGTGTCGTCCCTTGCACTCATGAGTGCGTGTGGTTCCAGCAGTGATAAACAGGTGAAAGCCGATGCGGTTTATCAAAACGGTTATGTGTACACAGTGGATGCAAGTAAATCTGTGGCGCAAGCGGTGGCGGTGAAAGGCGGTGAGATTGTGTACGTGGGCAGTAATGATGGCGTGCAAAA
>JABXIK010000040.1 GCA_013373125.1 Gammaproteobacteria bacterium
CACCATAATGCGGAAGGTGAAGAACATAGGTGCCACACGCGGAATGGTATCAGCCGCTGCCATTTTGATTTGTTCTTCGCTGGCATCCACAACGTTGTCGGTATAACGCTTTAATAACAAGCCATAACCAAGATCGTCTTTTACTTCATCAAATGCAGCTATGGTTTCATCACTGGTATTACCAGACTTTAATTCTTGCAATAAACCATACGCACCCATACCGGAACGAATACGCAC
Organism: Gammaproteobacteria bacterium; assembly: GCA_013373125.1. Classification (GTDB taxonomy): domain Bacteria; phylum Pseudomonadota; class Gammaproteobacteria; order Pseudomonadales; family Oceanobacteraceae; genus Bermanella. The sequence goes on from JABXIK010000040.1 coordinate 238, forward strand.
TTCGTGTTCAGCAATTAAATCTTTAATGCCAGTGACTTCTTCATCAATGGAGCGAGTAGCGATTAATCCCAAAGCATAGGGAATTTTAATCGCATAGTGAGTGTGTTGCGCTTCTTCATCTGGCCAACCTATCACAGTAAACGAAGCCGGTGGTTCATGGGTATTCCATTCCGCTTCGATTGCAGCAAGCTTAGTACGTTGCACATCACCTAATTCATAACCAGATTCATCACCTAACACGATCACAGATAAAATCGACGCCAAACCAAAACTCGATGCAATAGCGAACGAGCGGCGAGCAAATGGTAAGTCACGTTTTTTCAACATGTAGTAACCGCTGATGGCTAATACAAACATGGCACCCGTCACGTAGCCTGCGGATACTGTGTGAACAAATTTAACCTGTGCCACTGGATTGAAAATCAACTCAGAAAAACTGGTCATTTCCATGCGCATGGTTTCATAATTAAACTCAGCCCCCACAGGATTTTGCATCCAGCCATTTGCAATCAAGATCCACAAGGCCGATAAGTTAGAACCAATGGCCACTAACCAGGTAACCATTAAATGCTGGTATTTATTTAAACGATCCCAACCAAAGAAAAACAAACCAATGAAGGTGGACTCTAAGAAGAATGCCATTAAACCTTCAATGGCCAACGGCGCACCAAACACGTCCCCTACATAATGGGAGTAATATGCCCAGTTGGTACCGAATTGAAACTCCATGGTCAAACCCGTGGTCACACCTAGGGCAAAGTTGATCCCAAAGAGTTTCCCCCAAAATTTCACCATGTCTTTATAGACTTGCTTGCCTGTCATCACGTACACGCTTTCCATGATGGCCAGAATAAACGCCAAGCCAATGGTTAACGGTACAAACAAGAAGTGATAAAACGCCGTGATTGCGAACTGCAATCGCGACAAATCAACGACCGTATCATCCATCTTTTTTCTCCAAGGTTTGTTTTTTAGAATTCGAAAGGCCCATGTGTTGCTCTACCGTGCTATCTGCTTGAGTAATATCCACAGGGTCTGAAAAGAATTGCCACTTAATCACAAAAATCACCGTCAGCTTTATCAATAAAACCACTGTAATCTCACGGACTAACGGAATTCGAAATACCGATTGGCGTGTAGGATCAGCCATCTCATCCAGCCTTATTATCTTGGGACTTCTTGCCCATGATCTTGTCCTTCATGTCCAGCAACTTGCTGATACCCGATCCCAACTTCATCAGGCTTTCCAATTTTTCTGGACTTAAGGTATTCAGGTGATCACCCCATTGCGTGAGCAACTCTAATAAGTCGTGAATTTCTTCAATGCGTTGCTGCGCGTACTCTTCGTCTTCGTTTTGCGCATCTTCTAATAAATTTGCGCGCAATAAAGATAAGGTGGGATCAATTTCGCGTTTACGGCGCTCTTCAAACACAGTTTTAGCCATGTCCCATATACTGCCGGCTGTCACAAAATAATCTTTACGATCCCCCGCCACGTGCTGCAATTGAATCAAGCGCCATGACTGCAACTCTTTTAGACCCATGCTCACATTGCCGCGGCTGATGCTTAGGGTTTCGGCGATCTGATCGGCATTTAAGGCTTTAGGATGGATAACCAGTAACGCTAGGATCTGGCCCACAGTACGGTTAAAGCCCCAGCGGCTGCCCATTTCACCAAAGTGCAGAACAAAAACTTTGGCTTTTTCAGGTAGTTCCATGACGTTACTTCTTTTTTGAATTTTCAGAAATTTCTGAAAATTCTATAAGCATTCAAATTTCAGTCAAGAGAAAGTTCAAAAAACGAACAACTATTAACCAAATACCCACTATTCACCCAAAGAATAGTGGTATTTGATCAGAATTCACTCCACATACCTCTGATCTATATCAGTACTTACTAATATTAATACCCTTGGTGTCTTGGCCATGCACCGATGAAAGGTTCCATCGCCCATGCCGAACGGGTAGAATTTGCCCCTTTAAACACCAACGAGAGTTCAAGATGGGTCGCGCCTTTCAAAACCGCAAAGAGTCCATGGCCAAAACGGCCGCACAAAAAACCAAGGTTTACAGTAAATATGGCCGTGAGATTTATGTAAGTGCCAAAAAAGGCGGCATCGACCCTGACGGTAACCTTGCACTGCGTAGCTTGATCGACCGCGCGAAGAAAGATCAGGTACCTTCTCACGTCATCGAAAAAGCCATCGATAAAGCCAAAGGCGGCGGCGGTGAAGATTATGATGTGGCGCGTTACGAAGGTTTTGGCCCAGGCGGCACCATGGTGATCATCGAGTGTTTAACCGATAACCCAAACCGTACTTTCGGTGACGTACGTACTTGCTTCAACAAAGCCAAATGTAAGATCGGTGCCCAAGGCAGTGCATCCCACATGTTCGATCACAGCGCCATCTTTGCGTTTAAAGGGGATGACGAAGAAGCGGTTCTTGAAGCCCTTATGATGGAAGACGTGGATGTTACCGACATCGAATTAGAAGATGGCATGGTGACTGTATTCGCACCACAAACCGAATTCTTCAAAACCAAAACCGCTTTACAAAATGCGTTTGAAGGCATCGAGTTTGAAGTAGAAGAAATTCAGTTTGTGCCGCATCAGACAGCCCCGATTCCAGCGGAAGACCTACCTGTATTCGAGCGTTTCTTGGAAATGCTAGACGATGTGGATGACGTACAAAACGTTTACCACAACGGCGAGCTGTAAGCGCAGCCCACAAAAAAGCGAACATCATGTTCGCTTTTTTTATGTCACTGCCCTTTGCTTCAGTATCTTGTTCCTGTGTATTGGTGCTTTACAGAACAGGAGTTAAGATAGCGCCTGATTAAACGGAAAAAAGGAATGGAATGTGTCACGTTTAGAACTCTTATTACCACCCTTACCTTTGACCTTTGCAGTGGGGTTTTTTATTTGGTTGTTGAATCTCGCTTTACCCTTGGGGATTCACTTTAGTGGCCAAGCTCTAGTGGCAACGTTTTTATTGATTTTAGGGCTGCTGTTTATACTGCCTGCGGCCATTAGTTTTTTTAAAGCTAAAACCACGGTGGACCCAAGAACGCCGGACAAAAGCAATACCCTAGTGATCACGGGTTTATATAATATTACCCGTAATCCCATGTATGTGGGCATGGTGCTATGCTTATTTGCACTGAGTATGGCTCAAGGTAACATTCTCAGTTTTATACTCAGTTTCGCCTACGCCTTGTATTTAACTCGCTTTCAAATACAACCGGAAGAACGCTTCTTAAAACAAAAATTTGGTGAGCAATATGATGCTTACTGCCAAAGAGTACGTCGCTGGATTTAATGTGATGCCGGATATTCAACTTACCCAAGATCAACGCAGCGATATTGTGGAAAAACTAAAATGCTACTTTGCAACACAGATGGACCAAGACATCGGTCAATTTGATGCGGAGTTCTTACTGGACTTTTTTGCCAAGGAAGTCGGTGTATTTTTTTATAACAAAGGTGTGCAAGACGCTAATGATATCATTCATCACAAGATGGATGATATTCAGCAAGCCCTGTATGACATCGAACAACCAGAACCAAGGTAACCTCTCCTACTAAGGTCGGAGGCGATCATAGCCATCTATTGTTAATCTGCCTTTTTATTTTTCGTAGTGAATTATGATTCAATTTGAAAACGTTCGTGCTGCCTTAAGTGACTCATTAGATTTGAAAGTAGAACAGCTTTCCATGCAGAACCATGAAAGTTGGGCCATTATCGGCGGCAACGGCAGTGGTAAAAGTGCCTTCGCCAGTTTGCTAACAGGCACTCTTAAGATAAGTGAAGGTCATGCATCGGGGATCAATAGTACATCTATTGCCAGTGTCAGTTTTGAAGCGCAACAAGCACTGATTGATCGCGAACAAGAAAGAGATGACAGCGACATTACCAATCAAGTTTGGCAAGGCACCCCAGTGGCAGAATTGCTAGCTGAAGTCAGTGATGACAATACTCAGATTAATCATTGGGCACATGCGTTTAAAATAGAGCACTTATTAACAAAAGGCTTCCGCAAATTAAGTACCGGGGAAAGTCGTAAGGTCATTCTAATTCGTGCGCTTTTACAACAGGATAAATTCTTAGTATTGGACGAGCCATTCGATGGCCTCGACGCCAATAGCCAAGCCTTCTTACAGCAAACGTTACAAAGCCAACACGACAGCGGCCGCGGCATGTTGTTAATTTTAAATCGCTTAGATGAAGTGCCGGATTGGATTACACACCTTGGCTTTTTGCATAACCTGCAATTACTTGCCCAGGGCGATAAAACCAAGGTTTTAGACCATCCCACCGTTCAAGCGTATCTAACGTTCAATGCACAATCTCTTGAGTTACCCGAACGTGACCCATGCTGTCCACACCTAGCGGAACACATCTCGGACTTGGTGAACTTGGTAGATGGCAAGGTCGCCTATAGCGATCGTTTGATTTTTAAAGACTTAAACTGGCGCATTCAACGCGGTGAACACTGGGCGGTGCTTGGCCCTAACGGCTGTGGAAAAAGCACCTTATTAAATTTAATCAGCGGCGATCATCCTCAGTGTTACGCCAATGACCTAACTGTATTTGGCATTAAGCGCGGCAGCGGCGAAAGTATTTGGGATATCAAGCAGCACATCGGCATCATCAGCGCGGCACTGCAATGGAACTACAAAGCCAGCACCAATGTACTAAGCACTGTGGTCTCTGGTTTATTTGACAGCATAGGGCTATACAACCAGGTGGAAGAGCATCAAAAGAATCTCGCCCTGCAATGGTTGACGCAAGTACAACTGGCGCATAAAGCCAATGAGCCCTTGCATCAATTAAGTTATGGCGAACAACGTTTGGTACTGATTTGTCGTGCCATGATCAAACAACCGGCATTGTTGATTCTAGATGAGCCTTGCCAAGGACTCGACGAGCCTAATCGACAACTAGTGCTGGGCTTCATTGAGCTGTTAGCACAACATAAGGACACCACCTTACTTTACGTTACCCATCACAGTGGCGATCTACTGCCTTGTTTTGATAAGCGTTTAATTTGCACCCATGTGGATGAATCCACGGGCAGTCATTGGCAAATAGAGGCTTAAACCGATCCACTCTCTTATTTTTGAGTAATTTAAGCTAGTCTTATAGAAAGTCTAAATTACTAGGCAAGACCATGGGCCCATTCGCACGCTTCGGTTTAATCTGCATGCTGTTCAGCCACAGCTTGTTTGCCATGCAGATCACCCTAGATGAGCGTGCAGAACTGACCCTAAATGGGCCTTTGCCAACACTCATAAGCGAATATGGCGACCAGTACTCACCTCAGGCGCGCCTTAAACACAACTTCAGTTTCGATGCTTTTCAAGCCTCCACCCAACCTAATCCATTAAGCAGTTGGCACAAAATTACATTAAAGGGGGAATTTGCCAGCCCCTACGCCCAAGAACGCATCATCAACGTGGGTACTCACATCTTACGTCATCTCAATTTTTACTTATTCGATGGTCAAAAACTGATTCAACACAAAAGCCTAGGGCTATTAGAAAACCCGAATGCCGATGACGATCATTACACTGGCCCGACCTTTCGCTTTTATATCCAACATGGGCAAACCTTAACTCTGCTCATTGAAAAACAAAACGATGGACCCGCCATCTTACCCATGACCATTTACAGTGAGGATGGCTTTAATCAACAAGTCCGTTTCTTAGATTCTTTTTGGGCCAGTGTCATATCGATTCTCATTGCCATGGCCATTTACAATGTCATGGTATACGCCATGCATCCCAGTAGTGCTTACCTTTGGTATCTGGGATTTCATAGTGTCGCATTCTGTTATTTTTCCGCCTTAAATGGCTTTGGTTTTTTATTCTGGCCAGAAGAATTACAAATTTGGTTAGCGCAAAACATCATGTTTTTGAATTTTGTGCTGATATTTCTTGTGATTAACTTTGCTAATGCATTTTTACAAACCAAAGAGAATGCCCCTTGGTTTCATCGACTCATACCCGCCTTTCGTATCATTAGCTTGCTGGGTGCCAGTGTCAGCTTGTTACTGCCTGAATATCAAATGATTCCTATTTTTGGGATTTATCAATTTCTCGCCAGCAGCTTTGGTATTGCCATGGGCTTCGTGGCACTAAAAAAAGGGTTTTCACCAGCCAAGTATTTTTTACTCTCGTGGATTTTTACTCTCACAGGTGGTGCCGTAGGCATCATGACCTTTGTGAATTTACTACCAGTCACCTTTGTTACTCTGCACGGCTTTTTGTTTGGCACTTTACTGGAGTTATTCTTATTATCCATCGCTCTTGCAAGTCGCATGAAACATGCAGAGAACAGTTTGTTGAATCAGCTATACCATTATCCAGATACGAATATCGCTAACTTCAGTTACATTAAAAATAAATTACCCGAACTTATCGCCGGCATTAAACGAGAATATTCCAATCCCGTTATGATCATTGCAGACATGCAAGGATTTCGCGAAGTGGTGAGCCTATACGGTCCCAAAATATTGAGTAAGTTGTATCGTATCCACACCGACCGTATTACCGATTTTTTAAGCCAACAAAGCTGGTCCATTCCCTTACCTATGCCAACAGGAAAACCCGTGTATGTGGTCGCACTGCCGGCAGAACAAATCCTGTGCATTGTGAACCTGCCTCAGCAACCACTTCAAATCGGTTTGGCGGATGTGATTGATAATTTAATTTTAGAAACGGAAGGGGTATTGAACAGTAAACAACTTACTAGTCGTATTCAATTTACCCTAGGGTGTGCAAGCTTTAAGGATCAAGATGTGGAAACCACCTTTCGTCAAGCACAAATTGCATTACTGAGCAGCATCAAGCAAAAATCAAAATGGTTAATGTACACAGACGAACAAAACGAAACCATTAGCCAACGCATTTCCCTCGCCCATGATTTGCAATTGGCCATCAATCAAAATGATCTTTCCGTTTATATACAGCCCCAAGTTAATCTAGAAGATGAACAGGTGTGTGGTGGAGAAATATTATTACGCTGGAACCACCCCAAAAGAGGCAGCATATCACCGGCTCGATTCATTCCATTAGCCGAACAAAGTGGTTTGGTATATCAAATCACTCAATTGGTATTTATTAAGTGTTGCCGCTGGTTACAACAATTGAAGAATAAAAATCTATTAAAAAGCAATTTCACCATTTCCATTAATTTATCTGCTTTAGATATGACGGAACCCAAACTCGTACCCTTCATAGAGGCAGGCTTAAGACAATTCAACCTCGAATCAAAATGGTTCGTGCTTGAAGTTACCGAGTCCGCGGCCATGGATAATTTGGAAGGATTCTTAAACACGCTCGAAAAACTACGCGCCATGGGCTTTAAAATTTCCATTGATGACTTTGGTACCGGTTATAGCTCTATGTTGTATTTACAAAATATTAAACCAGATGAAATAAAAATAGACATGGCGTTCGTGCGCAATATTCACCTTAATCGAGGTAAGCAACACATAGTAAAAGCCATTGTGGAATTGGGTCACGCATCCCACGCTAGCATAGTCGCAGAAGGGGTCGAAAACGATGCAGAGCTAAGTTTTATCAGTGGGTTAAGATGTGATTATGCGCAAGGATATTATTGGTGCCCTGCTATACCGCTAAGTGAGTTTGAAGAACAGTACCTAATAGATGTTTCGTTTATTAAAACAAAACCATAAAAAGGCACCCGGTATCGGCCTCTTTTGATACCGGATGCGAAAACGAAGGTCGAATTACATAAAGTAACTCAAGCCCACTTGAACACTGGTGGATTCAGTTTTATCAAATTCCGCACGAAAATTTCCGGACTCAGTTTGTACTGTGTAAGAATCGATAAAGGTGTAGCCCAAGCCTGCATTCATTTTAAACTCAGGAGTAATCAAGTAAGTACCACCCACTAGCAATGAGTGTTTATCATCACCCGGTAAGCGTAAGCTTTTTGAGTCGGCACCTAATGGAATGGTATCGTCTTTTGAACCTAGCTTGATGCCACCTGCGTAGCTGACACCCAATGACAATTGATCATTCCACTTATGACCAAGGCCAAAGCTGTAATCCAAGGTGTCATTACTGAAAAGATCCAATTCAGGATTCACTAACCCATCCGCTGCCGGATTCATTGCAATCACTTGTTCTAACGTTGCGCCATTGGCCTGTACCACAACCGATTCGTCCGATTGAGATTCCAATGTCTTCAACTTGCTGTATTCGGCCCAACGTAATTTCAAAAATGCCAATGTGTTACTGGCAATACCGGATTGAAATGCTAATTCCAACGCTTGCGGCGTAAAGGTTTTAGCCTTGGTTGAAGTAGTTACGGTTTCAAAATTAGCACCACCTAAAGGCAGCATGAACGTGTTCGTGCCGTAAGCGTCATAGTCAATTTGGCTGTGGTAAAGCAAAGATGCACGTAGTGCGATCTCAGGAATGGAATAAGCTATACCGGCTATAAAACCAATTTCGGTGTCGGTTTTTAAATCCACAGATAAGTTATCGGTTTCGCCTAAATTATTTGTGCTTAAATCTTGCGAAAAACTACCGGAAATTTTTTGTGCTTTCGGCCCACCAAATACTTTGATAGATCCCGTGCTTAAAGCAAAGTCATAACCACACGCAAAGGTGAACGATTTACTATCGTAATTGGTCGCAATCGGCGCTCTTGCAGTACCATCCGCATCAGTTTCATAAGATAAAGAATCATCTGAGTATTCAACTGACGCCGCATACGGTCGCTCATATTGTGCCGCACAACTTAAATTATCTTGTACCTGCATTTTGATGCCCACTTGTGGGCGTTCAAAACGACCGACGATATCCCCAGAATTAATGGTGCCACTGGCACCAGAGTTTTTAGCCTGTTCGATCTTGGCTTCCATGGGCACAGAGGTATGACCATAACTCATTTCAATTACATCTTTATCACTGTATAGCAAATTAAAACTGCGATTGTTGTTATCAAAGCCCCCAGCATTAACTTGGCTAACCGCCAAGCATAATCCACTTAAAACCAGCGTCCGCGAAATGTATTTCATGTGTGCTTCCTTTGTTATTTTTTTTGGTTGTTGTTGGCTCTATTGAGCCGTTTGGATTAATAAGAAATAAAATTCAGTCGCCTTCACCATGTTGTCGATGCTTAGGCGCTCGTTGGTACCATGAAAACCAGCGGCATCTTCTTTATGAATAGACATGGGATTAAAGCGATAACTGTCTTGCACCACATTTTGATAACGACGGCTGTCGGTAGCGGCGATGGTTAAACCGGGTGTGACCACAACTGGGCCATGCACGTGTTGACTGACACTGGCAATGCGCTCAAAGCCAACACCTTTGGCATTGGATACATTAGAAGCGTTATCACCACGCATCACCTCAATGTTCACACGCTCATCGTTAATGACGTGCTGCACATGACCGACCACAGACTCAATGGTGTCTTTTGGATGCAAACGGAAATTCACCACAGCAGTGGCGTGAATAGGTAGGATGTTGGCTTTGACACTGCCACTGAACATCGTCGGTGCGATGGTGGTTCGCATCATGGCGTTACCCGCGGCGGATTCTGATAATTGCTGATCAATGAGTGGGGCAAAAAGCCATTTATTGGCAAACAACATACGGTGTAAAAACGGCATGTGTGGGGCAAGATGATCGAACATGTCACCGCTCACGCCTGCCATACCACTGGGTATCGGATGACTTTGCAAACGATCAATGGCGCGAGCTAACACACCCACTGCGGTGTAGCCTTTGGGCATCGAACTATGGCCCCCTTCAGACTCCACGCTTAAGCGTAAATTCAAATAGCCTTTCTCAGCCACATTGATACTGGCAACCGGCTCACTCACCCCAGGAATCAAGCCGTTAAGCACAAACGAGCCTTCATCCAACGACCAAAGTGGGCGAATATTTTGCGCTTTCAGCCAATCCACAATGGCGCTGGCGCCGTGATCCGAACCCACTTCTTCATCATGTGTGGCCGCAATTAAGATGGTGCGCATGGGTGCATGGCCTTGTTTGATTAACAAGGTGACGGCTTCCATCAAACCAATCACGGCACTCTTATCATCCAAAGCGCCTCGGCCCCAGATGTAGTCGTCGGCGACCACGCCTGCAAACGGTGGATGCTGCCAATCGGATTCGGTTCCCGGTAACACAGGCACCACATCATAGTGACCCGATAGCAAGATAGGCTCTAATTCAGGATCACTGCCTTGCCATTGATACAACAAGGTATAGTCGTTGAACTTAGTCAGGGTTAGCTGTTGATGCACTTCTGGATAGGTTTGCGCCATCCAATCGATGAACCCCTGAAACTGGGCATCATCACGTAATTCGGGGTTTTGATGGGAAATAGTTTGGAATTGCACCGCTTGGGATAAGTGGGTGCTCACACGCTCGGCATCCACCTCAACCGATTCAAAGGATTCCACAGGGCGTTCAACGGGGGAAAACATTAGGGTGCGTACCAGCACCACAGCCACCAGAATCAACAAACTGACGGCTAGCCCACTTAGTATTTTTTTTATTGTCATAGCTCACTCTCAAGTTAGGCAAACACCCAGAAAACGGGTGCAACTTGAAAGTGAGAGTGGGTGTTTACCCACTTAAAAACGTCCAAACTTATAAATTTGGAGAAAAAAAGCGCTTATTTGTCGCTTTTTTGATCAGATTGTCGATATTGCCTCGGAGTCATCCCCGTTGCTTGTTTGAAGTGACTGTAGAAGCTGGACTGGGAAGCAAAACCGGATTCTTCGGCAATGTCAGTGATTCTTAATTCACCTTGGGCCAATAAGGCCTTCGCCTGCTGCAAGCGATAATGATTAATCCAGTCGTAAAAAGATTGCCCCTGACTATTGATGGCTTGCGACACATAATTCACGGGCACGGATAAAATTTGCGCCACATCCGCAATTTTTAACCCATGACTCAAGTACAGACGCTGTTCATGCATCAGCGTATTGAGCTGAGCCCAAAGAGTCTCCACCAGCTCATTATCCAAGCCGCTGGACTGATACTTCGCACTGGTTTCATTTGGGGTTTCACTCTTGGTATTAATGTTGGGCCCTTGATAAAAATCGATACTGCCAGGGGCGTCCAAGCGAATTTGAATCAGGCGTTGGCGAATGGCAAACCCACATAGGAATACCGTCAGCAAAATCGGCCCCCAAGCTTGTAAATACCCCCCATAAATAATATCCAACCAGCCTAAATACTTACCCACGTCCATAAGCCCAGCCAAGATGGCCAGCCCCATAAAGCACCAAATCAGCATGGTCAGCCAGGTTAGCCTTAAACCTTCTAAAGCCGAGTATTCATTCTTAATTCGCGCCAAATATTCTGGCAATAAACGCAAGCTCAATGCCGCATAGATAATCGCAGAGACCCAAGCCCCTGCTCTGTGGATAAATCGCATCTCATAAAACGGATGACACAAAAGGGTATCTGGACAATCCACACGCAAAACTTGCGGGTAATGCAGTTGGATAAACCACACAACTCCCATGATCAAAGCCGGTAAACCATGCAGCCAGTACACAGCTTTCCATTGAAATTGAGGGTGGGTCTGACTCATGACATAGCCCATCAACAAAGGGCCGTGCAGCATTTGCAGGGATAAAAATGCACGGGCTTCATCCGGCAACGACCAATTTTCCCTCACCCCTACAAACAACCAAGCTAACACGCAATTCAACAGCAACATTCCCAACAAGAAGCGTGAGACAGGCTGAGCGATTTGTAAGAACGCAATAAATAACGCCATGCCCAACAACATAAAGCTGGTGAGCAATACCACAAGGCTATTGAGCTGTAAGGCGATGGGTTGAAATAAAACGTCCATGGAAACCTGCTTAAGAAATCCGAAGGCGCAATATACCCAGCTTCAGCAATCCTGTCTGTACCTCAAATGGTCAGATCAAAATGCACTAAAGCCGCCAACTTTTATGTCAAACTGACAGATTGTTTGACAATCTATCCAAATGACAACTATGCTCATCATCGTACCAAAATGATTAGGCGCCAGAACCTAACGATAAAACGAATGAGGAGAGCCCCATGTTGCTGGATAAACTTAAGCCAGAAACCGCCATCAAACTGAAGAAATACGGTTATTTCATTTACCTGCTGCCGCTGCTATTACCCGCTTTAAGCTATTACTGGGCGCACGCCACCGGCATGCATACCTTCTTTGCCCTATTCCCATTAATGGTGGTGTACATCATTGTCCCTATTGTTGATTTGATCTTAGGTAAAGACCCTGTAAACCCAGAAGAAGATCAGGTACCGGGTATGAACCAAGAAAGCTTTTATCGCTGGTTAACTCTTTCCTGCTTACCGCTTTATTTTATTTGCATCTTCTCCAGCGCTTACCTTTTATTGCACTGGCCTGAGCTATCTGTGCTGGGACAAGTTTTTTACGTGATTTCGTTAGGCGTTGTGGGTGGCATCATTGCTATTAATGTTGGGCACGAGCTGATTCATAAAAACACCAAGCTAGAACAAATCAGTGGTGGCTTACTACTGTCACTCGTGAGTTACGCCGGCTTTAAAGTGGAACACGTTTATGGTCACCATGTGCATGTATCCACCCCAGAAGACGCCAGCTCGTCACGTTTCAACCAATCTTTGTATCAATTCTTACCTAATGCCTATGTGCATAACTTTTTAAATGCGTGGAAATTACAAAGCAAACGCATGCAGAAAAAAGGCAAAACCTTATTAAGCAAAGACAACGAATTGATTTGGTACTACCTACACACAGTCGTTGTTAGCCTATTATTAGGCGCCTTTTTTCAAGTACTCGGCGGAGAGTTTTGGATGGGCGTAGGCGTGTTCTTTTTACAAAGTTTTATCGCCTTTACCTTATTAGAAATCATCAACTACATCGAACATTACGGTTTACATCGTCGTAAAATGAGCAATGGCAAATATGAACGCGTCACCCCAGAGCACAGCTGGAACAGCAATTTCTTTTTAACCAATATGTTCTTGTTTCAATTACAGCGTCACAGTGATCACCACGCCTATGCCGCACGCCGCTATCAAGTATTGCGCCACTATGACGAAAGCCCACAATTGCCTTTCGGCTACGCCACCATGTTTGTGATTGCGCTATTCCCACCATTATGGAAAGCCATCATGAACCCAAGAGTTGAAGCATATTATCAAGACGAAGGCCAAAGCCTTGTCAGCCAGTAACTGATTATTGTTTGTTCTCCACTTCCTTGCCGGTCATTGACCGGCTTTTTTGTGCATATCTTCAATCAAAAAATATGAAGCAAATAGATTCTTAGACCATTTTTGTTCAAACAATCTCGAATGCGGGTGGCTTTGCTATACCTAAATAACTATACCGAGAAAGAGAAGACACCATGAAACTCTTGCCCCCTTTTCTGATGATATTGCTTACCCTTGGACTCACCGCCTGCTTTGATTCCGATGACGACGATAATGACGAAAACAGCAGCGCTGCAAGTCAAACCTCCGCTCTAAGTGAGACAACCGTGAACGAGTTAGTCAGCTACATAGATGACAGCTTGCCAGAATACGGCTCAGCCCCTTCTGTGGCATATTTCATGACAGATACCAAGAACACCCTGATAGCAGCGGCGAAACAATTATCACCATTTCCACTGGCACACGCTGCTGCCAATGCCACCAATGCTGGTGCAACAACAGACACCATAGACAACGCTTGGGATGGAACCGGTAATCAATATCTTATATCTCCGCCTGGCGGCTTTCCGCAAGCCAACGAGCTTTACCCAGGCACCTCGGACCCAGTTGTCCATGTGCATATGAAAGACTACATGGGCTATCAGTTACAAAATGGTTATCGCCGTGAAGGCAGTGACGGATCTTATAAGCCCACCCTGTTTGGCCGCTTCGACAGCGCCATTGAAATCAGCGACATCCTCAATGAGTTATTGCCTAATGGTTTAAGCTCAGGGGAAACCACTGTATATGTAGAAATGGTGAACGACGAACCTGTGGCCACCACATCAGAAGACCCAGATGGCAATCCTGTAGAATTGAAAATCATTGATGTCAGCGGTAGTGGCTCATTGTATGACTACGCCATTTATGTGGAATCCACAGAGCTTGGAATCCAAGATTGGCTATGGCTGCGAAATACCAGTAGCGAATTAAACTTCCAACAACTGGAATACAAACAAGCCACTGAAACCATTGACTCGGTTGAAACTACATTCCAACGCATGTCAGTCACCACACTAAATTGGAACCGCAGCAGTGGCGAAATGAAGTTCGAATACGTGAGCATTGACGATGATACTAATACGCAAATGAATGCCAGCATCATGCGCCTATATATTAAAGAAACCGACGGTGAAGCCCATCTCATCAGTTTTGAAGGCGATGGCGCCGGCGACAACACTCGCAACGAATATAAACTCTTTGCTATCTCGACCGAAGGCGGAGATGCAGCAACGGAAGCATTAGTAACAGTTAACTTTAATACCAAAGACAAGGATAACAATGATTACCACATTGCCAGCTCTGGCTTTTGTGTGAATATGGCCGATGGCTCAAAATCATCTGGCTGTACCGGTTTAAATGACGCTAGCTTAGACTTTGCCAATTCGTTTCCAACCTTTGTGACAAACGTCATCGCCATGACTCAAGCGGATGATGTTTTGGACGCCATGGGCATAGGAACATGGGAAGATGCAGCTAATAGTCGTAACGGTTCTGGACCGGAGTTCAACGATGCAACGGACATAGGTGCTGGATTTAGCGCACCGATCCAGTAACCCAAAAGCCGGTCGTTGACCGGCTTTTTTTTGCCCTAAACACACTGATAGCACAGAGCTATCAAATTAAAAGACAATATCAATTATACCTATTGACCCTGTTTGCCTATATTTCTCATGGTTACCTTCACAAGAATAAGGCAGCACACAATGAATTTAATTAAACGCATCATTACCCGTCAGACAAAACCACAGCCTCAATGTAATTACAGCAATAATTACTATGGGGATCAGGTTTGCCGCCTACCTAATTAAGCTTAGGAGAACTTATGAGTATTGAAGAGTTCTTCTTATTTTTTAGCGAGCCTATGCAGACCAAGAATGATCTAAAAACCCGCCTGCACGTACTATTATTAATAGACAACGTGCTGGAGCGTGTATGAATATTCTCATCAGCGGTGCCACAGGGTTAATCGGTAGCGCCCTTAGATCCTATCTCGAACAACAGGGCCATCAAGTTTACGTTTTGCATCGAGGGCGAAAAAGCGGCAGCTTTTTTTGGCAACCTGAGCAAGGCCAAATTCACCTGGATGAAAACATACACCTAGATGCCGTCATCAATTTAAACGGCGTTAACATCGGCGACAAACCATGGAACGCGGCTCGAAAAAAAGCCTTAATTGATAGCCGAGTGCAATCCACTCAATTACTAAGTGAAGCCATCAGCAAACGCTTTGATCCCCCACAGGTCTTGATTAACGCCAGCGCCATTGGTTTTTATGGCGATACCGGTGACAACACAGTCGATGAATCCAGTCCTTCAGGTAACAATTTTTTAAGCGAAATCGTCACCCTTTGGGAAGCCGCGGCGAAGCCCGCACAAGATGCCGGAATTCGTACCGTGTTTATTCGCAGTGGCGTGGTGCTGTCAAAACAAGGTGGCGCCCTGAAAAAAATGCTGCTGCCATTTAAATTAGGCCTTGGCGGTAATATTGGCAGCGGCAAACAATACATGAGCTGGATCAGCCTGAGCGATGAACTGCGCGCCATAGAATTTGTTCTCAACCAAACGCACATACACGGGCCGGTCAATTTGGTGGCACCTGAGCCAGTTACCAATACGGAATTCACCCGCACCTTTGGACAGGTGATCAAGCGCCCTACTCTCTTTCCTATGCCGGCCTTTGTGGTGAAAATCCTATTTGGAGAAATGGGGGAGTTATTACTGCTAGGCAGTAATCGTGTCATTCCCAGTGAATTAACCAAACATGGTTTTAAGTTTCAACATAAAGATCTCACCAGCGCATTAAGTTTTGAGCTAGATCGTCGTTAACAAAAATATATATTTCAGCATCTAGTAGATTTTGAAAAAAAGACTACTATACACGGCACGGGCCAAGCTAATGAGCAGGCCAGCTAACCTTACATAACCACCTAATTTTATGAGGAACATGTTGATGATTGTATGTAAAACCCTTGCGGAAAAACCTGGCGCCTAAGCTTTCGGTTTTCCGGTTTACCGGGGATTTGCCCCTTTCTTAATTTGTTAGACGAGCAACCTAGTTGCTTGGGGTTTTATACATGAGTACATGTTTTACGTTGCCACAACTTGGCTGGCGCGGCTTCTTTCAAACTCAATTAAGTTTCGAAGAATTAGAATCGATGCATCCAGTTCGCATCAGCGAGCACCATCGCAATCAATACCACTACCTTTCTCAAGACGGCGAAGGCATTCTAGCTATTCACCCAAATATGCCTCCCATGACGGTTGGCGATTGGGTACTGCTGGATGAGCAAGGTCAATTTAATCGATTACTGGAACGCCAGAGTTATTTCTCACGCAAAGCCAGTGGCTCAAAAGTGCAAGAACAAAGCATTGCTAGCAATGTGGATACGGTTTTTATTGTGGCGTCATTAAACGCGGACTTTAATCTCAGTCGCATTGAGCGCTACCTAGCGTTAACCCATGATGCGCAATGTGATCCTGTTGTCGTGCTCACCAAGGCCGATCAATGTGATGACATTGATCAATACTTGGATCCACTGCGTAAACTGGATCATCATCTGATGATCGAAGTGGTGAACGCTTTAGATAGCGATAGCCTGAAAGGTTTACATGCCTTGTGCAAAAGTGGGCAAACTATTGCGTTGCTGGGTTCTTCCGGTGTGGGTAAATCCACATTGGTAAATACGTTGAGGGGTCTTGGCGCGGATGATTCAGCCGCCAGCGCCACACAAGGAGTTCGTGAAGACGACAGCAAAGGTCGACACACCACCACATCTCGCCAATTGCACTTCCTACCGCAAGGTGGATTGCTGTTGGATACACCGGGAATGCGGGAACTGCAACTGGCTGATTGCGAAGAAGGCTTGCAACATACCTTCTCCGACATTACCGAGTTAGCAAAAGGATGTCGCTTTAATGATTGCACCCACCAAGGTGAGCCTGACTGCGCAGTAAACCAAGCCATCGACGACGGTGACTTAGAATTGCGCCGCTTGCAAAGCTATTTGAAATTGCAGCGCGAGCAAGCGTTAAATGCAGCCACCTTAGCTGAGAAACGCGCGGGAGATCGCGCTCTTGGCAAGTTCTATCGCAATGTACAAAGCGATATGCGAGCGCTTAAAAATCGCTAGAGTGAAGCGTGAAGCGTGAAGCGTGAAGCGTGAAGCGTGAAGCGTGAAGCGTGAAGCGTGAAGCGTGAAGCGTGAAGCGTGAAGCGTGAAGCGTGAAGCGTGAAGCGTGAAGCGTGGGCAATATAAAAACCGTTTGTAGAAATGCAAGCGGTTTTTTATTTTAGGTTGTGCGGCGATTTAGCGAGCAACGACACCAACCTCCAATCTTGATTCAACATTGCTTGCTTCTTTTTTCGACTCCAACCTTTAATTTGTACCTCACAGGCAAGCGCTTCTTCTCTGGTTGGAAAGGTTTGCTGAAATACGAGTTCAACCGGTAAGCGCGAAGCAGTGTAACAGCTCCCAAATACTCTATTATTATGCTGATACATTCTTGATTCTAAATTATTTAATAAAAAATATTCTAGCTCAATCCACAAAGGTCTGGCTTTATACAAACATAGCAGTTCCAAGCATCTAGAGAATTATGCTGACATTACCCTACACGTTATTTCACCTAAACCGTTCGCACTGAGCGCGAGGCACGAGCAGTCGAAGTGTGGCCAAATCAAACCGTTTAATTATTGTGATTCACGCGCTTTTTAATTTCTTATACGTCTCACGCAATAAGGTGACATCGTTCGCGGCACGGTGCATTTCTAATCCCAGCTCTTTCACCATGGCGTCCTTGGTGTCGCTCCAAATGGCCATTTCATTTTCAGAAAGTAAACGCGTTAAGGTATCCAATTTAAAACGCTGAATGATTTCCGCTTCATCGAACAAGCGACCCAACCAAGAGCTATCAAAACTCCAAGCGTCGCTGTAAAGGGTCAATCCACCACATAAGTCGTTGAGATAGATGGCCACTTCGCGGGGACTTTTGCCGTGCTCCATGAGATATTCGCGGCTAATGCCGTGAATGGATTGGGCCTGTTCGTCCCAATGCTCCCAAGTGTCAGCAGGTTTGATTAATAAGGCATGGACTGAGCCATCCTGTAATGCGATACCCACTTCGATGGGGTAGCTGCCGCGTCCAAAACCGGACGCTTCTAAATCAATAATGGCCGGCATTTCCATTATGTTGTTACCTTTTTTATGGCATCAAACCCGTTGATGCGGAATCCGGACGTTTAACGGCACTCATGTATGCTGTCCTTGAGGTTAACCCAACTCGTTTGGGGTCACCCGCAATACTTCTTCGATCGTGGTGAGTCCTGCCGCCACTTTTTGCGCACCACTTAAGCGTAGGTTACGCATACCGTCTTTCATAGCTTGGCGTCTTAATTGCGCCATATCAGTTTGTACTTGGATAAGTCCTGCCAATGTATCACTCATGGGCATAACTTCATAGAGCCCGGCACGTCCCATATAGCCGGTATTGCGGCATTCTAAGCAGCCCACAGGCTCATAGATAAATTCTGGTGCCTTGGCACTCCAAGGCTGCACCAATTCATCCCACAATTTAGTATTGGTGGCTTGCTTCTGCTTACAATGAGGGCAAAGCGTACGCACTAAGCGCTGGGCCATGACGCCGGTTACCGCACTCTTGATTAAATAATGGGGCACACCTATGTGTTGTAAGCGAGCGATGGCACTTGGGGCATCATTCGTATGCAGTGTGGATAAAACCAAATGACCGGTTAATGCCGCCTGAATGGCCATTTCGGCGGTTTCACTGTCGCGAATCTCACCCACCATGATGATGTCTGGGTCTTGTCGCATTAATGCTCGAATGCCGGACGCGAAATCCAAGTCGATAGTGGGATTCACCTGCATTTGGTTAAAGCTGGCTTCCACCATTTCAATGGGATCTTCCACGGTACACACGTTCACGTCTTCTGTGGCCAGTTGTTTGAGCGTGCTATACAAGGTGGTGGTCTTACCCGAGCCGGTTGGGCCGGTCACTAAGACGATGCCGGCCGTTTGGCGCACCATGTTATCCCACTGCTGGTAATCTTCTTTACTAAAACCCAGCTCACTAAAGTTGCGCAGTAATACATCGGGATCAAAAATCCGCATCACCAATTTTTCACCAAATGCAGTGGGCATGGTACTTAAACGCAATTCCACTTCGTGACCGTTAGGGGTTCGGGTTTTAATGCGCGAATCTTGCGGCTTACGTTTTTCCGCTATGTTCATTCGCCCCAAACTTTTAATGCGTGACGTTACCGCATTGGAAACGGTGGCAGGAAATTCATACACAGGGTGCAACACCCCATCGATACGGAAACGCACCTTGGAGACTTCACGACGCGGCTCAATGTGAATATCACTGGCCCGTTGTTCAAAGGCATATTGGAACAACCAATCCACGATGTTCACTATGTGTTCATCGTTGGCATCGCTGCTGCCTTTGCTGCCCAGCTCCACTAACGATTCAAGATTACTGCCTTGTTTTTGATGTAACGCACTAGCACCGCTCACCGAGGCCGCCAAGGTGAAAAACTCCACCTGATAGCGCTCAATATCCGAAGGCTTCGCCACCACGATTTCCACTTGGCGACGATTAATATGCTCGATATCCGCAATCCAACGGCGATCAAATGGCTCGGCTGTGGCCACGGTGACCACATCTTCGCTCAACCCCACGGGCAATAATCCATGACGTTTGGCAAACGCGAACGACATGGTGGGCG
Organism: Gammaproteobacteria bacterium; assembly: GCA_013373125.1. GTDB lineage: Bacteria > Pseudomonadota > Gammaproteobacteria > Pseudomonadales > Oceanobacteraceae > Bermanella. Next base: position 20,223 of record JABXIK010000040.1, read on the forward strand.
TCACTTTAGAGGCTTTAATTTTTAGCGGATCAATGACGAAGTATTCTAAGCTGGCCTCTTTGGCCAGCAATTGCATGAGTAGATCTTCATCCAATTTTAAATCGGCTTGCTTGGCACTTTTTAATTGGCAGCTTTGAATGGCCGTAGCCGGATGATGCTTACCATTCATGCCTTTTTGTTTGATTTCCGCCAGATGCTCAGGTGACAAGTGACCATACTGCTGCAACAGGTTGGTCATACTGGTTAAGGATAATTTTAAATCTTGTACCTGATTCATGGATTCTTCCGCTTTAGTTAAGCTCGTTGCTTAACGCGTCAAACAAAGCTTGTTTGGCATCTAATAAATTTCGGTTTTCTACGGTTAAACGTCGCTGCCAACTGGCCAGCTTAGCCCGTGATGTTTCGTCGGTAATGGCGCCACTCATATCATTGGCCGCCATCATTGCTCGCGACACGGTTAAACAGCGTATCACTTCATTCACTTGTTGGTAACGATCATCGTCACATCGCAATAACACATACGCCAAACTTTGCAGTTTCGACTCACTCACCGCTTGTTCTTGTGCCACCTTGTGCATTAATTGCTGCACCCAAGCATAGCCATTCGAGTCGCTATTTTGTTGTTGATGCAAGGCATATAAAAATTCGCCCAATTCCAACAAGGCCATACCCAGACCATTCTTTTGCATCCAAGTTTCAAGGCCATTGGATAATTGTGACCCCACCACACTTAATAGGCGCTGACTCAACCCTCGGCTATTGGAATTCGTATCGACATACAGACCCGTGACCACAGTGGCCGGCTGTAAAATTTTATTCAGATCTTGTTGTAAAACCAGCCAACGTCCGCGAATGCTATCAGGGCAGTTGGGCATCTCACTCAACAACCAACATACGGCACTCACTTGACGCGCAATCACCCACAATGACCACCAATTTTCTTGCTGCGAGAAGCGATCCCAGTGACGGGTAATACGCGTAAGGGTTTCTTGCAATAGCGTTGTGATTGGCAAAGATGCTTGCTGCCACTGCGACGTAAAATCAAATGGGGCAAAGAAGCTCATTTGAGGGAAGAGCAAGCCGTAACCACGCTCAGCTTTATTGATATCACACGATACTAACGGGTGTTTCTCGGCGAGGGTTTTCGCATACACGAATAGGTCTTCCACACGACCGGATTTGAGTTCTAATTCAATTTCGCACAGGTTAATACTTTGTGCAGTGGATAAGTGTTCACCGCTATTTTTAATGGTATGAATGATTCCTTCATCCAATACCAATTCGATCTCACTTTCTCCCCAGGTTTGCAGCCAAACATGGCGGGTAAAATCGGTTTTAAAAAGTGGCTGAATGGCTTGCTTTAAGGCTTCATCAATTTGAATGTCGTTTGCAAATAAAGACCAATCAATTTGTGGTGAATCAATGTCGTATTCCCATTCACCGCGCTCATGCAAACCGGCAATGGCCTGCCCTTTGTTTTTCAGGGTCTGTTTATAGCCGTGTTGCGATTTACGCACACGCAATGCCGCATGAGCCTGATTTAACGCCAAGTCTGGAGTATCAAAATACTGGTTATCTAATTCCAACACACCCTGCTGCTGTCCCAGATTCACATCTTGTTTGAACGCTTCAACCGCATGGGAGGGTAAAGAGAGTTTAAGTTCGACTTCTTTGGCCATGGCCTACCGCTTATGATTTTTATTACGCCAGCTTAGCAGAAAGCCCAGCAACTCTCAGTAGCTTAATATTAATGCCAAGACTTTTTTATAGGCTTTGATACACTGATCAAACTTGCGACTCAAAGGCATGAGCATGAAACAGTTACCGGATATCAAACAGCAGCTCACCACCCTACTGGCATTACCCAGTATTTCCAGCACCCTGCCCGAATACGACATGAGCAACGAAGGGGTCATCAATCAATTGGCCACATGGTGCGAAACCATAGGCTTTAAAGTGGACATTCAGTGTGTGGATACCGAGCGCAAAAAGTTTAATTTGTTAGCCACACTGGGTAGCGGCCCAGGCGGGCTGATTTTGTCTGGCCATACCGACACCGTGCCCTGCAATATCGAGAAATGGAATAGTGACCCTTTCAAGCTTACCGATAAAGACAACCGTTTTTATGGTTTAGGCTCGTGCGACATGAAAGGTTTTTTCGCTTTGGCACTGGCCGCCGTACAAAAAGTGGACCCTAAAACCTTAAAAGCCCCTATCTTCATCTTGGCCACCGCCGATGAAGAAACCAGCATGACAGGGGCCAGAGCCCTCGCCAGTCTTGGCTTACCTAAAGCTCGCGCCGCCATCATTGGCGAGCCTACCGGCTTAAAGCCCATCAACATGCACAAAGGCATCTTAATGGAAGGCATCAAGGTGACAGGCCAAGCCGGTCATAGCTCTGATCCCAGCTTAGGCAATAACGCCATGGATGTGATGCATAGCGTGATCGGGGATTTAATGAATTTTCGTGAAGAACTAAAACAAGCACATCATCACACCGCGTTTTCCGTGCCCACACCGACCTTGAATTTAGGCTGCATTCACGGTGGCGATAACCCCAACCGCATTTGCGGGCAGTGCGAATTGCATTTTGATTTGCGCACCCTGCCGGGGATGAGCAGCACGCAAATCCGCCAACAAATACAGCAACGCTTAGATGCCATCGCCAAACAGACGCACACCAAGATTGAGTTTTACCGCTTATTTGATGGCGTCGAATCGTTTGCCAGTGGCGAGCACAGCGAACTGGTGAAGCTGGCGGAAAAACTATCCGGCCATGGCGCCGAAGCAGTGGCGTTTGCCACCGAAGCGCCATTCTTAGCGGCGGCCAATATTGATACCGTGGTCATGGGCGCCGGCTCCATTGATCAAGCTCATCAACCTGATGAGTTCATGGCCCACGACCAAATTGAACCCATGGTGAGTTACATCGAGCAGTTTATTAAACATTATTGTTTGTAAAATGCGCTTGGGGCTTTTAAATAAAAGCCGTTACACTGCTCACTCATTAACAATGACGATAGAAGAAAGATAAACACAGTGACCGAATCCGATAACCAATACGTTAACTGGTTTAGACAAAGTTCTCCTTACATTAATGCCCATCGTGGCAAAACCTTTGTCATCATGCTTGGTGGGGAAACCCTTGCCCATGAACAATTCCAGCACATCATTCACGACATCGCCTTGCTAAATAGTTTAGGCGTGCGCTTAGTATTGGTTCACGGCGCGCGACCACAGATCGACGAATTATGCGCGTTGAAAAATCAACAAGCGGTATTCGCCGATCACAAACGCATTACCGACAAAGCCATGTTGGTCACCGTCCAACAAGCGGTGGGCCAATTACGCTCGCAAATTGAAGCCATCTTAAGTACCGGCATGAGCAACAGCCCCATGCACGGCGCAGATATTCGCGTAGTGGGCGGCAACTTTGTGATTGCCAAACCCATTGGTGTCATCGATGGCGTTGACTATGCCCACACAGGCGAGGTGCGCAAAATCGACACTAAAGCCATCAATAAGATTTTAGAAAATAATGCCATCGTATTGATGAACTGTTTAGGCTATAGCCGTACTGGCGAAACCTTTAACTTAGCCGTTGAAGACGTGGCCACCGAAACCGCCATCGCCTTACAAGCGGATAAGCTGATTCTGTTTGGTGAAAACAATTGCATCAAACAAGATGGCCAATTGGTCAAAGAAGTGATCACCAGCGCCATACCAGACTTACTGGCCCAAGGCTTAAATGTAGAACAACAAGTGCAGCTCAATGCAGCCAGTTTTGCCGTGAACAGTGGCGTAAAACGCTGCCAGTTAATTCAGCACAGCTATGACGGCGCATTGTTAACCGAGCTGTTTACGCTTGATGGTTGCGGCACACTGGTGAGCCGTTTGCATCAAGAACAACTACGTACGGCACGCCTTGACGATGTCATGGGTATTCTGGACTTACTGAGCCCACTCGAAGAGAAGGGCATTCTGGTTCGCAGAAGTCGCAAAACATTAGAAACGGAAATTGATCGCTTCCGCGTACTGGTAAAAGACGGCATGGTATTAGGTTGTGCTGCGTTATACCCATACGGGGATGACATGGCAGAGCTTGCCTGTGTGGCTATTCATGATGAGTACCGTCGCGGCCAACGCGGTGACCGTTTATTAAATACCTTAGTCAGTGAAGCCAAAGGCCAAGGGATGAAAAAACTATTTGTGCTCACCACACGAACCGCACAGTGGTTTGAAGAACGTGGCTTTAAAGCGGCTAACATTGACGACTTACCGCCACAGAAAAAAGAGCTCTATAACTACCAGCGTAACAGTAAGGTATTTATTAAGACGCTTTAATGGGGAGTTGCAAAGAAAGAAAAATAAAAAACCGCTCATGGAAACATGCGCGGTTTTTTATTATCAAATGCATTCAATTATAGAGTTCGTCTCAGTTAAGCCTTTTTCACAAACTTAGCCGTCACCATCATTTCCCCTGCGCCATCTACTTTACAATCCAGTTGATGATCTTTGCCTTCAACAATGCGACGAATCAAAGCCTTGGTGCCAATCTTTAATACTTGCGAGCTGCCTTTGACTTTTAAATCCTTGGCAAGTGTGACTTTATCCCCTTCGTGCAAGGTGGTGCCATTGGCGTCTTTCTCTGTGATGACATCATCCGCTGCATCTGCGGGATTCCACTCATGGGCACACTCAGGACATACTAGGTTATGTTGATCTTGATACACAAATTCAGATTGGCATTTAGGGCAAGCAGGTAAAGACATAACAACTTCTTAAACATTCAATAGGTAGTTCAGTATTCAGTGAACTCTTAACTGGATGGGCGAGTTTACCATAACTGGCTAGAAGACATACTTCACTGAAAATTCGATCACTTGCTCTGGCGAGCCATTAGGTACGAGACGATCATTAAATTCCGCCATATTCGGTTGCAGTTGATCATCCGCCAGCGCGTTTTTCACAACCACTGAATATTGCGTTTGTTGCCAAGTGTATTGATAACTCATGTCCCACAGTGTCATGGCGTCTGCACTGGCCCGCTCGCTCACATAGCGGATCGATGTACCCAAACGATGCACGCGTTGCCACCAATTCATCCCGATATTAACTGTATATTCTGGGCTATAGGTCGCGGAATTATCTTTACCATCCGCTTCATTGCCATCAAATAAATAACTGGCATTAGCGAACCATTTCATTTGCTTACTGGCATTTTGCTCCCACTCTAATTCAAGTCCAGCATGCTCAAACGCTTCGCTATTATAAAAATCAATCGAGCCGCCACTGCGATCACTGTAAACAAAATCATGGGCGATATAGTAGAAAAGCGTGACACCGGCATTGATGTTTTCATCTTGCCAGTAATACCCCACATCATGGGACGCCACACGCTCTGCATCTAGATTTTCATTACCATTTACCAAGCCATTAAAATCCGCTTTAAGCTGAGTAAAGCTCGGCGTATTAAAACCTTCACTGTATAAAAGTTTAACGCTGCTGTTTTGCGATAGGCTGTGCACAAAGCCAAAGCGCGGCACCACACTTTCACCAATGATGTCATTGTCGGTATAACGAAACCCTAGAAATAATCGTCCTTGTTCATATGGTCTCACGTCTGCTTGGCCATACAGGGATAATTCATCTAAATGAAATGCCGGCATGATGGTGCCTGTGGTTTGATCCGTTGTGGCATCAAACACTTCATAGTCACCCGTTGAGCGCCGCTCCCACTCTAACCCCGCAAAGGTGGTGAGCATGTCATTGATTGACGTATCCCAATTCATGCCCAAACGGGAGCGGTAATTATTTTCACCGCTGTCGCTTACACGAAAGCCCCCGTCTTGGTTAACGCCATTAAAGTCTTGTACATCAAAATTTAAATAAAATTGATTGTAGTCTGCAAACAATCGCACCTTATGATCCGTGATTGGCTGCCAATCGTGGGAGGCGGATATCATCATGGCTTTATAAGTGAGTGTATTGATGTTGTTGATATCTCTGGGTTGCGCAAGGCCTGTAAACTCGCTTTCAAATCCATGAAAATACAATCGTGTATTGGCATGTTGATAGCGTACATAAACCGATTGGTGACGTGATTTCTGCTCTACATCACCTTCTGCGAAGGTATCAAAAGCCGGATAAGTCACTTGGGTTTCTTGCTCGGCTTCCACTTGCGCTGCCACAAATATCGATTGCTGTTTATCTATGGCGTATTGCGAAACCCCACCAAGGTGCCATGCTTGGTCCTCGCTCATGGTCAATTCAACTTGGCTGTGTTCGATGTGTTTTTTCGTCACCACTTTAATCACACCTGCGGTGGCATTGGTGCCGTAATAAACCGCACCCGGGCCGCGGATAATTTCCACATGACTGATGGCATCTAAAGGAATGCCTTTTAGTGGTACATCGCTGTGACTGGACATGAAGTAAGGTGTGTCATCCAACAAGAACAACACTTTTTGATTAAAGCCTTCGTAAATGCCGCGCACACTCACAAACGGCTGCCCAAATAAGTGATTTTGCACCTGCATTCCCGGCACGAAACTTAAAATATCGGTTAATTGAGTAAGCCCTAACGCACGCATCTCTTCCACATTTAAGCGCGTTACGATAGCAGGAGTTTCGAGTCGAGATTCTGGGCGGTGAGAAGACACGGTGACTCGTACTTGGGATAGATCTGTCAGAGATAAACTAAAAGGATCGACCTCTTCAGCAAGGGCCAATACGGGCACGAATAAACCAATCAGCCCACACGCTTTCACACCCATAATTCGCACCTTTAATACTCTTTCTTGAGTATAGCCAAGGCCACTAAGACTGCACTTTTACAACTCCCGCATCACCACTCACTAGCTATACTCCCCAGTGGCGGGATTTGATATACTCCGTGCACTTTATTTGTTAGCCACACCCTAAGAGAGCCGACATGCCTGAATATCGCAGTAAAACTTCCACCGGCGGCCGTAATATGGCCGGCGCCCGTGCCCTTTGGCGCGCCACCGGTATGAAAGACGATGATTTCTCCAAACCGATTATTGCAGTTGCCAACAGCTTCACCCAGTTTGTACCGGGCCATGTGCATCTAAAAGACATGGGTCAACTCGTGGCGCGTGAAATCGAGAAAGCCGGCGGTGTGGCCAAAGAATTCAACACCATAGCAGTGGATGACGGTATCGCCATGGGTCACGACGGTATGCTTTACAGCTTACCAAGCCGTGAATTGATCGCCGATTCTGTGGAGTACATGGTCAATGCTCACTGTGCTGACGCCATCGTATGTATCTCTAACTGTGACAAGATCACTCCGGGGATGCTGCTTGCGTCGTTGCGTTTGAACATTCCTGTGATCTTTGTTTCCGGTGGTCCAATGGAGGCAGGTAAAACCAAGCTGTCTGAGCACAAGTTAGACCTTGTTGATGCCATGGTTATCGCGGCTGACGATACAGCCTCTGACGAAAAAGTAGCAGAATACGAGCGCAGCGCGTGCCCGACCTGTGGTTCATGTTCTGGTATGTTCACGGCTAACTCCATGAACTGCTTAACCGAAGCACTGGGTTTATCCCTACCAGGTAACGGTTCTACCTTAGCGACTCACGCCGATCGTGAACGTTTATTCCTAGAAGCCGGCCGCATCATTGTAGAAAACGCTAAGCGTTACTATGAGCAAGATGACGAGTCCGTATTACCTCGTTCTATCGCCAGCTTCAAAGCATTCGAAAATGCCATGGCTTTGGATATCGCCATGGGCGGTTCAACCAACACGATTTTGCACTTATTGGCTGCCGCGCAAGAAGCGGAATTAAACTACGACCTGAAAGACATCGACCGTCTTTCTCGCGTGGTGCCGCAATTAAGTAAAGTGGCACCAAACTCACCGAAATATCACATGGAAGACGTACACCGTGCCGGTGGCGTAATGGGTATCCTAGGTGAGCTGGATCGTGCAGGCTTATTACATACTGACTTGCCGACGGTTCATGCTAAGACCATGAAAGACGCCTTAGATAAGTGGGACATCATGCGTAACCCAAGCGAAGAAGTGGTTCAATTCTTCAAAGCAGGCCCAGCCGGTATCCCAACGCAAACCGCATTCAGTCAAAGCACTCGCTGGCCAACCCTGGATGGTGACCGTGAAAACGGTTGTATTCGCTCTCTTGAGCACGCTTACTCCAAAGAAGGTGGCCTAGCCGTTCTTTACGGTAACATCGCCCTTGATGGCTGCGTGGTGAAAACCGCCGGTGTGGATGAATCCATTCTTGTATTCCAAGGCACGGCGAAAATTTTCGAAAGCCAAGACGATGCGGTGAAAGGCATCTTAGCCGATGAAGTAAAAGCAGGCGACGTGGTGATTATTCGCTACGAAGGGCCAAAAGGTGGTCCGGGTATGCAAGAAATGTTGTACCCAACGTCTTACCTGAAATCCAAAGGTTTAGGCAAAGCCTGTGCGTTATTAACCGATGGTCGTTTCTCTGGTGGTACTTCTGGTTTGTCCATTGGTCACTGCTCTCCAGAAGCCGCTTCTGGCGGTGCCATTGGTCTGTTGAAAGATGGCGACATCATCAACATCGACATTCCAAACCGCTCTATCAATGTTGATTTAAGCGCGGAAGAGTTGTCTCACCGTCGTCACGAACAAGACAAGCTTGGTTGGAAACCAGTGAATGCTCGTCCACGTAAAGTGAGCCGTGCATTGAAGGTGTATGCTAAGTTTGCCACCAGTGCCGACAAAGGTGCGGTACGTGACAACGCCTTAATTGACGCTGAATAACCTAAGCGCCATACAAAAAAGCCGCTCATAGAGCGGCTTTTTTTATCTCTTTATTTTTAGCTATTGACGAGAATACATGGGTTGATTGGAACTCCCCGACAATCCTGTACTGGTCATACTCGCTATGTTGCTCTCGGTAGGGCGCGAACCTTCTGCATCTAACGCTAAAGTCATGAGATCTCCTGAGAGTATATACACCCCCTCTAATTCCTCTCCCACAGCGGGTAAATCATTAGCTAACGGATAATGAATGCCATCCATGGTGTCATTACCACCATCGCAAGTCACACTGGAAAAATTGACCGTGGTAGATAATTGCCAGTCCGTTTTTCCACACGCACCAGTATCGCTATCGAAAGCATTTAACGTGGCTGCACCAGCGGATGTCAGCACATGTCGTTGTAATGCCGTCACGGTGAAATCAATGCGATTAAAATCAAATGAGCTACTGGACACTGTATAGCTTGATACAATTTGATCCGCGTAATCATAGCCTCCTAAAAATCCGTTATCGCAGGTGGTGTCATCCAAATAGATGGCTCGTCGAATGGTTACTTCTGTAGCATCTGTAAACTCGATAATCTCCATCTGACTATCCGTTTCACTACTACCACCTTCAGCGTCAAAAGCCGTACATATGGCAGCTGCACGGGGATCAGCTGAAGCGCTCAGATTACCGCTTTCCACTCGCGCAAGGGTTTCCGGATAATCTCCGGAGGATTTGATTCCGGAAGATTGTACCGTCCAAATGCTGTCATCATTTGGATCGTCTTCATCGTCATCATCACTACCGCAGGCAGCCAAGCTGGCGAGCAACAGCATGGAAATAAGCCAGGTTAAGGTTTTCATCGTGCGCTCCTTTAAATATAAGAAACTCAGTATAGAAAACCCTCACCGAAAAACGGGCTATATGCGTTTTCATTCATAAAAGAAAATCAGATAGCGCTTGAGGTTTTAAACTTCACAACAACCGATTTGAGAGTAGTGGCCATGGCCCACCCATTTATAACAACGAGTAAGACATGGCGAAAGCAAGCAAACAAAATAGACGAGGATTAACGTAAACCCATGCAATTCGCATAATAGGTTGTGGTGGCAGGCCAATCAGAGAACACCCCAATCACACCCACATCTTTTGCAAGTACATCTAACACTTCATACACATCGCCATCAGTATGAATGGCATCGATACCTCCAAGATCACCATTTACGCTTTGGTAGTACCAACCGCCATTGTCTTTTAGTAAACCTGAACGCTCTAACGTCCACGTAATGATTTTAAAACCCGTTTGTTTGGCGTTAAGCGCATATTGCGACGGCACGATTTCACCATAACTGTTTACATCCAAAAGCATCCACATGGGTGGCGCAATTACCCGCATACCTTGAGTACGCCATTGCAACATGGTGTCTAGACTCACATTGGTGTCGTACACCCCATCTAAATACACAGCTTGGCGCGCAATGTACGGATAGGTTTTAAGCCAATGCAAAATATCATTTTGATCAAACGATTGTGGCCAAATGCGTTTTGGATGAATACCTGCTTCGCGATATTCTTCAATCATTTGATTGGCAAAATCCGCCTGCGAATAACCATCAAACGGCATCTCAACCGATGGGGTTTTTAATTCTGGGGTAAAGTCGACACCAAGGTTATTCAATAACTCAATGCTTTCCTTATGGGTCATCAAGGTGCCATTGGCGGAATACAAATCTGTACGCCAATTAGCGGTGGCGGACATGTATTCTTCAATGCTGGTTGCAGCCAAATTAGCCGCATCCATTTTGCCTTTTAAGGTTTTAAATTCCGCAACGGTAATGTCACTGGTACAACACTTGATTTCACTGGCATTGATTAAATTACCTTCGCTATCAAATTCCGGCGGTACCGAACATTGAGCAGCCAGTGGTGTTGCTAGGATGTTCGTGGTTGTGTGTAGGTCACATTGAGAATGACGACAGACTAATTCTTTATCTTTGGTAAAGGTCACGTCGCACTCCACGATACCCGCTCCCATCTTGGCGGCGGCTTCGTAAGACTCTTTCGTATGCTCAGGAAATTGCATGGCCGCACCGCGATGGCCAATGGAGAATTTACTGGAGCGAAACGGCCCTTTCTCACATTGGGATAGGCGCTGTTTTAACGCACTATCGCTCATATCGTTCACCAAGAAGCTAGGACGAGGACCTAACTGCGCTTGAACCTGTTTGTGGTGCCAAAAAGGGAAGCCATTTTCAAAAAAAACATGCAACCCATTTTGATTTGAGCTGGCATGGACAAAAAAAGCCGGCAATAAGGTTGCCGTGAGTAAAATAAATTTAAGAAACGAATACGGTTTGGGCATGGGGCCGATCTCCTATGTTGAATTCCATGGCCTACCACTTAAACGGCCGCAGCCAGCCTATAAACACCATGTGACACTCTAGTGAGAGTTCTATGACAGCTTTAATGCAATCCCATGACACTGCCTCTTTTCTTTTTATAAAAGCTATTTACACTGTTTAATATCCGTCCACATAAAGGAATGATCATGCCGAGTTACGAAGTGCGTCGCAGCACCTCCATCAAAGGGTCAAACCAAGATGTGTTGGTCTTTCTCAGCGATTTCAAAAACTGGCCTAGTTGGTCTCCTTGGCTAATCCTAGAGCCAGAATGTCCTGTCACCTATCGCGGCACTCAAGGACAACTTGGGGCCAGTTACGAATGGGATGGTCATCGAATCGGTGCCGGTAGCATGATGCTCAGTGAAAAAGATGCCGATCGTTTAGACATGGAATTGCATTTCTTACGCCCATTTAAATCCCGTGCGCATATTTATTTCGAGGTCATTCAAGGTAATGACGAAGCCATTATCACTTGGGTGATGCAAGGCCATCTCCCTTGGTATCTGTTTTTCTTAAGCGGCATGATGAAAGCGTGGATCGGTATGGATTTCGACCGCGGACTTCGCATGTTGAAAAGCCAATTAGAAACGGGAAGCGTACATTCGCAACCCAGTATCACAGGTGAGCGCCATGAAACAGGTCAATTTTACATTGCACTAAAAGGCAGGGGTGCCATAGAGCAGTTAGGCGAACTCATGCAAATGCACATCAGCAAACTCAGTGACTACGCTCATCAGCATAATATTCAACGTAATGGTTGTTGGTTTACTTTGTATGAGTCCATGGACATGCACACCACAGAAACCGAATTTTTTACCTGTTTCCCAGTGGAGAAAGAATTCAATGTGCAGCCGCCACTGGTGTGCGATTACATGCAACCGTTTGATGCCTTTGTGGTTCAACATAAAGGCGCCTATTCATTCCTAGGTAATGCATGGGCACTCGCCATGAGTGCTACGCGCTTTGAAAAAATCAAAACACAGCGTAAACCGATGGGAATTGAGCGTTATCTAACAGAGCCAGGGACTACCACGGATCAAGATGCCCTCACTGAAATTTTATTATTTAAACGGTAATCCCATGAAAATTCTTTCTCTGACTCTTGGCATACTACTTGGCATCACAAGTGTCTCTTCAATAGCCAAACCAAACCCGCCGTTTTATTTTTTCATTCAAGGTATTTATAGCTCTACGGTAACTATTAATCGGGCAAGCCAATTATTCGGTGAACTCACCCATCCATTGGCTCAACCCATTACCTTCAAGACCGGCCCAACCATAGATAAAATTGAAGCCGCCATTAACACACAAGAACTGGATGTTTTGTTTTGGGGTTACTCAGATAAGCTAAATGATTTTATGAAACGCAATGGTTACGAGCACATTCTTTCCAGCTACCTGCCCATGCATTTATACCAATTCGAGAATGGCCCACAAACCATGTCTGATACGCCTAAGATTGGCGTTTTAGTGGATTCCACTGCGTTGTATTCAGCTGAATTATTTTATGCTAAACAGAATATCAAACCTGAAATTGTGGAATTCGATAATTACTTTGTCATGATGCAGGCATGTTTTCGTAAAGAGTTGGATTTTATTCTAGCGGCTCGAACCTTCATTATTCCTCAGCCTGAAGCCATTCAGAAAAAGTTTGCTGAAGTACAGCGCTTGCCATCGCAAGCACGTGCCTCCTTTTGGATAAAAGCCTCCGCATCTGACATAGTAAAGCATGCATTTGTACAATATATAAACGAAAAGCAAACTATTCTCGCCAATACCTTCGGCACAGACGAATTCTTAAAACCGGATTTTTAGTTGATCCAAATTTCACTTTGACGCGTAACGTTATTTTAATCTATTTGAGATAACTATGCGCCTGACTCCACCTTGCCCAAGTATTGATTTTTCCGCTGACGATATTTATGGCAAAACCATCAAGTTAAGTGATTATAAAGGTAAGAAAGTCTTACTGGCTTTCTTCCGAGATGCTGCTTGTCCATTTTGTAATTTCCGAGTGTATGAACTCACACAAAAATATAAGCAATGGCAAGATCACTCGTTCGAAATCATTGCCGTATTCAGTTCCCCTGCTGATGAAGTACGTCGCTATGTGGCCAAACACCCAAGGCCGTTTCGTATGATCAGCGATACCGAGTTAAATATTTATAATCAATACGGTGTGGAGCACAGTGCCAAAGCATTGTTCAAAGCCCTGTTGTTTAATTTTCCTCGTATCGTTAAAGGTATGCTCACCGGTGGCTACCCTCAACCGAATCCGAACGTTAAATTAGTACCCGCGGACTTTTTGATTAACCCTATGGGTAAAGTAGAAGCGCTTTGGTACGGTCGTGATACTTCCGACCACATGCCAATGACACAGGTGGAAAACTTTATTAAAAACTAATCATGCAAGAGGCAAGGTTCACACTTTTACCTTGCCACCCCTGCCAATCACGCCACCGTATACAGCATGTCGCACATCGACCAAACCATTTGGGCGATGTGGAAATTGGTCATTTTCCATACCATGGATCTCTGTTTTTGCTCAGCAAAAACATTGTACTTCCATATAAAAATAACAAATGGAGAACAACCATGCGTGCAATCACTTTAGGGCTCAGCGCCCTACTGTTGGTGTTATTTTCCAATACCAGCCTTGCCTGGTGGGGATACACCAAAACCAAACATCCCATTATGCTGGTTCACGGCGTATCTGGTTGGGACAGCTTGGGTAACATCGTAGATTACTTTTACAACATCCCCTACAACCTGACGAAAGACGGTGCCAAAGTCTGTGTGGCTGCAGTGAGCAGTTTCGCATCTAGCTTTGACCGTGCCGCTCAGTTGGCCCCTCAAGTAAAAGACTGTGCTCAGCATTTCGGGACAGGACAAGTGAATATCATGGCGCACTCTCAAGGTTCGCCTACTTCACGTATTTTGTTGAACTACGGTAATAGCAAAAACTATATCGCCTCTATCACATCCATTAACGGTGTGAATAAAGGATCAAAAGTCGCTGACTTTTTACGCGGTGCACTGCCAGCGGGTTCCGTAACTGAAACTTCAGTGGCAGCCGTTGCGGATGCATTAGGTGACATCATTGATGCCATCTCTTCCGACGGCCAAAACCTGCGTCAAAACTCAGTAGATGCGTTAGAAACATTAACCACTGCTGGTACCACTCAAGTTAATAATTATTCACCTTGGGGTGTAAACACTTCTAGCTACTGTGCAAAAAGTGTTGAAGACCACAATGTGAATGGTAAGAACATTAAATTATTCTCTTGGACTGGTAACGATCCTACTACCAACATTTTAGATATTTCAGATGGTTTTCTATACATCACTTCAAAAGTGTTTGGCAGTGAGAAAAGCGATGGTCTTGTAGGCGTATGCGCAACCTACCTTGGGAAAGTAATTGGTGATGATTACCACATGAATCACATCGATGCGATTAATCACGTGTTTGGCGTCAATGGCTGGACGAACCCAGTTTCACTGATCACCAAACATGCGAATCGTTTAAAAGGCAAAGGCCTTTAATTTCCATTGCGCACAGGGATGTGCGCATTTACAACATGCAGTAGGTCGTATTATGAAAATCTTATTAGGTGTTTTTGCCAGTATCATCATTGTGGTTGCCGTCGTAATTACGCAACAAACGAACATCATAGAATTAACTTCCGATGTTCAGGCTCACAATCCTTTAAGAGGTGCGCAAACGGTTTTACAAAACGTAAAGAATCAGCCAATGGATTTTTCGCAATTGGATCAAGCATTTTCATCTGATTCACAAGGAACAGAAATCGCAGGACGTTTACGAGCTGATGATGCAGGATCTCTCATTGCCGATGTAGAATTTAAAGCCTTTATGGATTACTTCTTAAGCAGCGTAGGTGAAGTCACACCAGAACAAGCCATGCAACGCATGCGCTTGCATTTTTACCACCAATTACCAGAGTCTGCCGCTAACGAAGCCATGAACATCTTGCAACAATATCTGGCGTTTAAAGAAGCCAGCTACGACGCTCTGGCTCAAGATATCGATCAAGCACGTAGCGGATATGACGCCCAGTATCGGTATGAGACATTGCAACAAGGCTTACAAACCCTCTATGACTTACGCCGCGAGCACTTAGGGGATCAAGTAGCCAGTGACATGTTTTTAGAAGAAGAAGCCTATGCCCAGTACACATTGAATAACATGCAAACGGCATTAAACCCAGATTTAACCGATCAAGAACGCTTGCAATTAAAAGCATTAGCCAAAGCACAGCTGCCCGAAAACATGCGTCAAATCATTCAAGAACAGGAACACCAAGCCCAATCGATGCAGGCGTATAACAACATGCTTAGTGAAAACCCTAGCGTGGAGGAAATGCGCGACTTTGCTTTTAATCAATTTGATAGCGAAACCGCACAGCAAGTCACTGACGACTATGCTCAGCAAATGGCACTCAAACAAAAATACCTAGAATTTGTCAGCGCCCAACAGGCTATCCAAGCACAAGGACTCGATGACTTGGACCAGCGTACTGCTATGAAGGAACTGGCATTATCCATGTTTAATCAAGAAGAGTTATCTATCATTCAAGCTTGGCAATTAGCCCAACAAAACCAATAGATAATCTTTACTTGAGCATTGGCGGCACTATGGGCAAACTGCCGCCATGATTACCTTATCCCTTATTGATCGCACCATTGAAAAAGGCTTTCCTTGGCTATTTTTCCCCAAGCCTTTAGAGCAAGAGTTTCAAGCCTTTGTTCGCCAGCGTATTCTCAACCGTATTTTGCCTGTGGGGATTTCCGCGGCGTTATTCATCATAGTATTTTCTGGATTAGATTGGTTACTTCTTCACCCTATTGTAGCCAAACACACATCCATCATTCGCTTGGGCTTGGTATTGCCCGCCATCGCCATCACCACACTCTGGCTATATTTTAAACCGCCGAAATATTATCTAGCCGTTTATAGTGTGGGTCTGATTTTGGCTAACATCAGCATTATTTACATTATTTGGTTGGCCCATGTTCAAGGAATTAACCTGCCCTATGAAGGATTGATGATCACCATCATGTACGCCTTTTTTATTATGGCCCTACCGTTTTATTTGGCGTTAAGTATTAACCTAGCCATGGTATGCATGTATGCCTTAACTGAGCCCTTATTTTATTTGAATTTTTCTGACTACCTAAATCATGTGATTTTTCTTTCGGTGATTTTGGTCTCAGCAGCTATTGGGGCTTATGTCACAGAACACCAATTACGCGCGAATTTTCTACGCAAGCGCACCCTTGATATTCACCACCAAAATACGCTGAAGTCCATTGAGAAAAAAAATAAATACCTGGCTGCAGCCAGCCATGACATTCGCCAACCTCTTCAAGGCTTAAGCCTAATGAGTGATCTCATCAAGCGGGATCACCCTCATGATGTGAATATTGAACACGTGGCTCAAGGCATTGCCACACTGCAATCCATGTTTAATCAAATGTTAGACTTATCTAAAGTCAATTTGGATTTACTCAAACCGCAGTTTGATCAAATTTATTTAACCAACTTTTGCCATCAAGTCATTAACAATGTGGAACAAACTGCCAAACGTAAAGGCATTCTTCTTCATCATGATATTCATGATGCCGTCGTGAGTAGTGACTACACATTACTATCACGTATCTTACATAACCTCATCGACAACGCGTTGCAACACAGCCAATGTCGCGACATCTGGGTTTACACAGATTTACAAGACAATCACGCCATTTTGAGTATCAAAGACAACGGATTGGGCATCCCTGAGAGCATTCAGCAAACCTTGTTTGATGAATTTACCAAAGGTGATCAATCACAAACCGGATTGGGCTTAGGCTTAGCAATCGTTTCCCAATTTTGTAAAAAATTAGGAATTACCCTTACTTTCGAAAGTAATGAAAATGGAAGCTGCTTCTATTTGACTCTACCTATTTCTGAGAAACTCACTGTTAATGAAGTGGTCAATCAAAACAAAGCCAAGTTATTACTCGTCGATGATGATGTGGATTTAGCCGCTAATCTAACCCAAAAATTAAGCGGCTGGGGTTATGAGGTAACACAAGCCCATGGTTTACAACACGGTTTAAGTCTAGTGGAGCAAGATTGGGACGTGGTGATTTCAGATTGGAATTTGGGCGATGGTTGCGGAGAAGAAATCATTCAATACACCTGCAATAACAAGATACCCAGCGTGATGATTTCCACCCATGACAGCGCTACAATTAGGTCATTTGTGGATAAAGTGGGCTGTGCGTATTTGCAAAAACCCATTTCACCTTCAAGACTCAGAGCCAGCCTACTGCAACTCAAATAAGATTATGCTCCCGTGCCGTGTTCACACATTGTAAACGGGTATGCACATCCAGGATATTATACAAAGCACGCAAGTGGGTTTTCACCGTGGCTTCACTCAAGTTAAGTTCACGGCAAATCACTTTATTGGGATAACCTTCTGACAACAAACGTAAAACATCCAACTGTCTGGGGGTAAGATTGAATACGCTTTTTGTATGTTCAGGATAAACGCGATCACCTTCTAGTAATTGCTCAATGGTATTCAGCAACACTTGATTATCACATGCTTTATTAATGTACCCCAATAATCCAAGGGCTTTCGCTTGAGCAAGATCTTTAGGTTGTTCTGATGCGGATAATATGGCGATGGGCTGCTGGCTTAACTCTGGCATTTGACACACATCAAAACCCGTTTCACCCACAAGTTGAAGATCCAATAAAATTAAGTCAAAAAAGCCGTGCTCTTGAACCAAATTTTTAACATGTTCAATATCACTGGCTTTAAATATTTCCACTGCAGCTAAATGCTGCTGAATGAGCATTTCTAAACCATCTAAATAAATCTGATGGTCATCGACAATTAGAATGCGACGTTTTAAAGTTTGGCTATTTTTCATGAACGCCATTATACCGTATATGATTTATTATTTTTCGACTAAAACAGCCATTAAAACCCTAAGAATACTTGGGTTTTATCACCAACAACCGGCTGACATAGGTCAATACGAGCAGAAACCATCCCACCTTGTTGTACTAGATATCGTTTAATCAACTTTGCCTGTTGTGTCGCACTCTGTTGCCAATCTGATTTTTTAGCTTGCTCAGCCATTACCTGAGGACAAACATGTAATTGCGACGTTTGTTTTTCTTGCATCAGTTCAGCGAGTTTTTGTAAATACTCTTCTTGTGCTTCGCTAATTTCATCATCTATCACCATAGGCTCTAGACTAATGGCGAAAACTTGACCACCAATGTATTGCACTGCACTGACCATCAGCCCATATGGGAAAATAGCTTGTTGTACATATTGAAGGGCCGCCGCTTTCAATGCGGTTTGACTGAGTTTTTGCGTGATATCTGAAAGACTAAAATCGGGTTCATGTATATTTCCTTTTAGCGGAATACTCAATCGAATATGATTATCATCATCTTTGATCAACATCAGCGCGGTTTGCAAAGGCATAGAAAGTTGCTTGCTAATACGATCCATGGTTTCCTGATCATCCGGTGTTAACTCCAGATTTTGAATAAAAATTTCGCTCTTTCCTGATAACGCGCCGTTATCAACATGTACGGCGATATTGATATTAAACTGGCCTTTTTCAGCATGATACCCAAGATACTTTGCTATTAATCCATTTAGCGGCACCAAATCAAATTCACTAATTTGAATCTCACCACTTCCATAATTAGCATCTGACAGCATATTTGCATCAACGATTAATGCATCGTATTCATCTGTATTGAGTTGCGCTTTAAGCGATACATGCTCTTTACTATTATTCAGATTCCGCATCATGAACTCAGACAGTGATAATTTAAAATTTAACGGTGGGGTTAACTCTTGATTATTGATCTCAATAAAACTTTCACTGTTTGGTAATTGCTCAATGCCTTCTATGACAACCTTTAATTCAGACTGGCGCTTATCCGTTGATTGAGAACCCATGTTGTCAGAGTGTGAGATGCTAGCGGCATCTGATTTATCCAAAGAATCTCTCTGGAGTGCCAATAAATTCATGTTGGCATCCAAATCTAATCCCAGCTGCCAATCTCTAAAACCATGCATGCCAGTTCTGAGTAGATGATTGGAATATAAAATATTTTCAACTCGATATTCAGATAATGCTAAAACTCCATCGTCTATAACTAGGGCACTCATTTTAATACCATCAAGATTAATGCGATCTTTATCTAACTTAATCCCATTGAAAATTAATTCAGAAAATCCCATAGCAGGCAGCCAAGGATTTTCTACTTCTACATCTTGTACAATAACATCTCCCAAAACCTGCCAATCATTAAGCCAATTTTGAATTCGCGAATTTAATGAAAGGGAGAATGGTTTAGTAATTTTAATTTTTGGCTCATTCATCACTAGCTGATCAAGAGTGAATGCACTCTTAATATGAATATCTTTATCTTCATTAACACCCGCCAAAGTTAGGTTATCAATATTCAAAGATGCAGTTAAATTGGCATCGGAAAAATCCAGTATGATATTATTTAAATCGACATGTTGAATTTTGAAAGACCAACCTAAATCCACTTCTTCATCTGCGGTTAGTGCTTGATGATCAGTATTATTATTTTGCACTGTTGCTTGAGCTGCGTTATCCCGAGACAGATGAATTCCCAAAATCGACAATCCAGTTTCATCTTGATGAATGTATAAACGGCTACCCGCAAGTCTGACATCTTCAACAATAAACGTTTTAGTCAAAAGCCCAAGCCAGCTCAGATTAACCACCAAATTTTCAGTTTTTGCTTTCTCATTATTGAATTGAAATTCTGCACCATGAAGTTCAATTTTCCCCTGCATAATTGAAAGCGAAGCATCATCAATAAGTAGCTTGTATTGCTCTCCTTGTTGCTCGTACCAGTGTTCTGCGTACTTTCGCGCACTCAATGACAATAACCCGTGCAATAGCACCAATGCGCAGAGTATGGCCAATAGAACCAATAAAAATTTGGGTGTTAATACCTTATGCAACCGCAAATGCAGGACCCCTTTATATTTACTTTGGGCAGCAGTCTAACACTTTTCATTTTGAAAATACTTCGAGATGACACTGCAATTTTAGCCTTACATTCAAAGCCCTAACTGACTATGCTGAATACATTCTCATGTAAAAGACATACCTATGACGTTATCCAAGAGACAGTCCATGTACTTATATTTAACCATTGCCATCATTGCTGAAGTCATTGCCACCAGCGCCCTGAAGTCATCCATAGGCTTTACCAAGCTATTGCCTAGTATCACAGTGGTAATTGGCTACGGCTTTTCGTTTTATTTCTTTGCCTTAGTCATTAAAACCATGCCTGTGGGCATTGCTTATGCCTTATGGGCAGGGCTGGGTATTGTGCTAGTTACCCTCATTGCAGCAATCAAATTTCAGCAAATCCCCGATTGGCCCGCTATCATAGGTATGGCTTGTATCATTACAGGAGTGGTCATCATCAATATGTACAGCCAGACCCTCTCAGATCATTAAAACCTGACCATTAGGTACTTTTTTCAGTTTTGACTAAACTCAAAGCTATATTGACGTCAAAACTGGCACCCCCATGAAATGCAAAGCTGGGCTGAAATCCTTTGGCCTTGTATGTTTGTTATGTATATCCACTGCATCCTCCGCACTTGATGAGGTGAAGCTTCAGCTACGCTGGTACCACCAATTTCAATTTGCTGGCTACTATATGGCCATTGAAAAAGGGTTTTACCGCCAGCAAGGCATTGATGCCATCCTCATCCCCGGCGGCCCTCACGCGTTAAAACCTGTGGATCTTTTACTCAACGGTCAAGTGGACTTTGCCATCACCAGCTCAGGCATCGTGATACACCGTATGCAAGGGGATCCTGTGGTCGCCATTGCTGCTATCATGCAAACCAGCCCTCTTACTTGGATTACGCTGGATAGCTCAAATATCCGTATTGCCCAAGACTTACCTGGGCACACGGCTTTGACCATGCCGCCGCCTGAAGGCGCTGAGTTATTAGCCATCCTCAAACACGAAGGTATTAATAGTAAAAGCGTTAATATTGAAATCTCTACTTATAACATTGAAGATCTCATCAGCAATAAGGTCCAAGCCTTCAATGGTTACATCTCTAATGAGCCCTATTACCTCACACAACGAGGCATCAAGTACCACCTAATTAAGCCTAGAGACTATGGCATTAATTTCTACAGTGATGTGCTTGTGACCAGTGAGCGACTGGCCCACAAAGATCCTGAATTAGTAAAACGCTTCACCAAGGCAAGCTTAAAAGGCTGGATGTACGCACTTAATCACATTGAAGAAACCGTCAATATCATCCATGAAAAATACGCCCCCAATAAAACCCTTGAACACTTAAGATACGAAGCTCAAACCATACAAGATTTAGTCATGCCTGAGCTGGTGCAACTAGGGCATATGAATCCTGGGCGCTGGGGATTTATTGCTAAAACCTATGCAGATTTAGGCATAGCATCAGGCAATGTGGATCTTGAAGGTTTTATTTTTAATTACAAAGAACCCACGAATTATTTTCTGCCTATTGCCATCATCGTGTTGTTTTCGGTCTTATTAGGGATAGCCGCTTTCATCATCTATCACTTTAGAAAACTATCCCAAGCGCTTAAGCGCAGTAATCAAGAGTTAGCCAGCTTAGCCATCAGCGACCCTTTAACTGGCATCATGAATCGACGAGGCTTTATGGAGAATGCCGAACGGCTCATGAGCATGGAAGAACGTAACAAACAATCTTGCAGCCTAATGGTGTTAGATATTGATTACTTCAAAAAAATTAATGATAAATACGGCCACCCAGTGGGCGATTTTTGTCTGATTGAATTTACCGAAATCATTCAATCTTGCTGCCGCCTACACGATCTTGTAGCACGCATCGGTGGGGAGGAATTTGTCATCTTACTGAGTGATTGCGATACGCAACAAGCCCGAGAAAAAGCCAGCTATATTATCAAGCGCGTCAACGATCATGAGTTTAAGCCCAATGGCATCAAGGATACGATTAAGCTGACAGTCAGCATCGGACTCGCCGAAGTCAAAGGCAACTTAATACAAGCTTGGCAACATGCCGATGAAGCTTTGTATGCGGTAAAAAACAGTGGCAGAAACGGCTTACAGATTTACATGGCATCAACTTAACATCTAGCGTGGAACTCGTTATTCACCATCCAAAATACGAAAAATTATCTTCTTGGTTTTTCACAGTTATCGTAAGCCTATGATTTATATGAATTTATCTTGACGAGCAAAATCTAATAATTCTCTTTGACCTCCCTTTTCTTTGCATAATATGCACCTATACTTACCAAGTATAAGCAGTGGAAGGCACTTCTATATGGGAACACGGAGCATCCTTTGAGGCGAACCCAGCAAACCCTCCTTGAACAAATGCAGCTTGGCGAC
The DNA here is from genome assembly GCA_013373125.1 of Gammaproteobacteria bacterium. Lineage (GTDB taxonomy): Bacteria > Pseudomonadota > Gammaproteobacteria > Pseudomonadales > Oceanobacteraceae > Bermanella. Next base: position 42,857 of record JABXIK010000040.1, read on the forward strand.
TTAGAAATATTACGTCGTAAAGAACTATTGGGTCTGAATGATGAAGACCTTGCTTTGCTCGCCCGACAGAAAGAAAGCATCGAACAAAACATTGATGTCATCGTGGATGAGTTTTACGAGCGACAAACGGAAATCGATGAAATTTCATTATTGATAGGTGATGCCGATACCCTGATGCGTTTACGCACAGCCCAACGTAAGTATGTTTTGGATTTATTTTCCGGTGTCTACGACAGTGAATACGTAAACAATCGCTTACGTATTGGCATGGTACACAAGCGCATTGGGGTAGAGCCTAAACTGTATCTTTCTGCAGTCTGGACATTAAAGGCAATTGTAATTCGCACACTCATTCGCACCATAGAAGACAGTAAGCTATTGCAAAACACCATCACGGTTTTAGATAAACTACTGTACTTTGATACCACCCTAGTTTTCGATACATATATAGGAAGTTTGGTGGGCGAAATTGAAAACGCTAAACGCCGTACTGAATTGTATGCCACCAGTCTCGAACAAAAAGTAGCGGAACGTACGCAACAATTAGAGCGCCTAGCTCAATTAGATCCGCTGACAGAAGTCTACAACCAAAGAGCCATGCAAGAGCTACTAAAGCGAGAATTAGCGGTAGCCAAACGCCACCACAGTACATTGGCGATGATTTATTTTGATATTGATGAGTTTAAATCCATTAACGATCGCTTTGGCCACATTAAAGGCGATGAAGTTCTGAAGAACATTGGCCAAATACTTATAAAGAATACAAGAGACACAGACATCCCTTGTCGACATGGTGGGGATGAATTCTGCTTAATTTTACCGGAGTGCGATGTCAGTTCAGCAAAATTGGTGTGTACTAAAATCATTAATGATTTTAAAGCAATCTATGATGACTTCTCTTTAAGCTTTGGCGTGGCTCAAACCGGCCCTGAAACCTTTCTTGACGGCAACGAGCTAATCAAATTAGCGGATGAACATATGTATAACGCCAAAACCGTCACAGGAAATGCCATCGACGACTAACTTGTTGATTCCCTGCGTTTTTATATGTTGACGCACGCCCTCTGTGATCTAGCCTAATAGTATGATGACTTACGGATGTGTCATGCTGAGACTTGTCACCCTATTATTAAGCTTATTTCTCTTTGCACCTGTTCATGGCAGTCCTTTACTGATCTTAGCCAATGGTGGCGATTATAAAATCGCACCTTACATCAGCTTTATCCAAGAGCCCAACCAACCTATTGGGATTGAGCAAATACTATTTGATGATCACCCCTGGCAAGCGAATACCCAAGAAGAGATAAATTTTGGTTTTAGCCATCAAGCCTACTGGCTAAAATTTGAAGTTGAGAATCACAACATACTCAATCAAGAATGGGCTTTAGAATTAGCATACCCATTATTGGATAATGTGGATGTGTATGTAGTAAACAGTAACAAACAAGTCATCTCGTATTTTTATGGCGGTGACAATGTCGCCACCAAAGAAAAATTCGTTTTACACCCGAATATTGTTTTCCCTATCGATTTATTTCCTTATGACCTGACCACCATTTATCTAAGAGTCGAGAGTGAGGGTTCGATACAAGTGCCACTTACCTTCTGGCAGTGGGATAATTTCAACTACTACACCTTGATCCATTTCTTATTTCAAGGATTGTTCTACGGCATGGTGCTCATCATGGCACTGTATAACTTTGTTGTATGGCTTTCAGAAAAAGAACGAGTCTATTTAACCTATGTGGCTTATATTTCTCTGTTTGCCATTTTTCAATTAAGCTTGCATGGCATAGGTTATCAATTCTTTTGGCCAAATTACCCACTGATCAATCAATACATCACACCCACATCAATGTGCTTGATTTGCTTTGCGCTCTTTTCTTTCATAGATGAATTTTTTCATATTAAAAATTTGAGTACGGTTTTATATCGACTATTAAAAGTTAGCGGTATTGTCAGCCTAATCTTATTTTTAGGTTGTTTTATTTTTCCCTATTTCGTATCTATTTACTTAGCAACTTTATTTGTGGTGTATAGCGTTATTATTGTGATATTTGTTGCACTTTATATGCTCAAAACCAATCATCCCAGCGCTCGATTTTTTATTATCGCATGGATGTCTTTTATTATTGGTGCCATATTTCTTTTAGGGAACAAATTCGGCCTTCTACCCATTACACCTTTCAGTGAATATGGGGTACAACTGGGAGCAGGGTTAGAAATTATGTTTTTATCTTTGGCCCTAGCCGATCGTATGGCCAATGCGCAAAGAGATAAAATTCGTGCACAACAGCAATCTTTAGAACTAGCACATCAAGTAAATCGTGAAAAAGAGCGTCGATTTAATGCTGAAATTGAGAACCTCAGAATCGAACGTGAACACAATCAAAAACTAGAAGGATTAGTGGATCAACGCACACAGGAACTACAATCCACCTTAGAGGAGTTATCACGAGCCAACGATAAACTTAAAACCATTAGCATTACGGATGCACTCACTGGATTAAATAATCGCTATTACTTTAATGAACAATGGGCTAAAGAACATAAACGCGCCCATCGAGATAAAACCAGTATCACGCTTATTTTATTAGACATTGATCATTTCAAACGCATCAATGATGAATATGGCCACCCAGCTGGTGATATGTGCTTGAAGCATGTGGCAAATGCCATCTCAAAACAAGCCGGGCGTGATGTGGATGTGGTGTGCCGATACGGTGGTGAAGAATTTGCCATCATCCTACCAAACACAGACCAAGAAGGTGCCCTAGGCGTAGCGGAAAAAATACGCAGGAAAATTGAAAAACTGCATCTTAACTGGGGCAATCAAAATTTACATCTTACCGCCAGCTTAGGTATCAGTTGTATGCAACCTAAAAAAAGCGACAAAAAGAATCAGGAGTTTATGATTAACCAAGCGGACCAAGCGCTTTATCAAGCTAAAGCACAAGGCCGTAATCAGGTGGTTTTATTCGATGTGGATGTGAACTAAAAAATACTATTGGGTTTTATCGTAAACAACAAAACTATAGTCATAAGGATTACTGTCGCTGGCTGAATAATCCGCTCTTTGTGTTTCATGCCACTGGGCAAAATTCACTTCAGGGAAATACGCATCCCCTTCAATACGCGCATGTACATGAGTCAAATACAAACGATCCGCCATTGGTAATGCCATTTCATAAATAGTGGCTCCACCGATGACCATGATTTCATCCACGCCATTAATTTCATTCACTGCACTTGCCAATTCAATTGCGGCTTCTAATGTACTCACTACTTTCACGCCTTCTGCCTGAAAATCAGGATTACGAGAAATCACAATATTAGTGCGATTCGGCAATGGGCGACCGATACTATCAAAGGTTTTACGTCCCATGATAATCGCTTTGCCTGTGGTACAGCGTTTGAAATACTGTAAATCTTCTGGCAAATGCCAAGGCAGTTTATTGTCATAGCCTACCACTCGGTTTTGAGAATAAGCGGCGATTAAAGCAAGTTTCATACTGAACCTTTAACAGCTAAAAAGAGTTAACGATTAACTTACACACTAAACGGATAGGCAATGGCATCGTGATGCTCATAACCTTCCACTTTAAAATCATCCATGGTTACCCAGGTTTCTAAATCTTCTAATGATTTAATATCTGGGTTGATAATTAATTTTGGCGATGGGAAGGGCTCGCGCTTTATTTGTACATCACGCATTAATTCCAACTGATCTTCATAAATATGAGCGTTGACAATTTTATGATACGCCACGCCCGATTTATGCCCAGTAATTTGCGCCATGATCGCCAAAAAGAAAAACACCTGAACTTGATTGAAGTTCAAACCTAACGGCACATCACAGGAACGTTGATAGCTGGTTAGATACAAGGTATCGCCCAATAACGAAAAGTTATGGGTGTGCATGCACGGGCGTAAACAACCCATGTGAAATTCACCCGGATTATAAAACGACATGATCTCACCACGATCATCGATACCCCGCTTAAGGTTATCCACGATTTTTTTCAATTGATCCACAAAGCCGCCATCGGGTTTGGCCCAACTACGGCCTTGCACACCGTAAACCCGACCCATGTCGTCTTCACCTTTGCGATGAGGGTTGTTCAACCAAGCATCGTTTAGATTGGCATTGGCATCCCAGGTTTTTGCGCCTAACTTACGAAAATCTGCCGCATTATCATAACCACGGATATAACCTAAAAATTCCGCAATCGCCGCCTTATAAAAACTTTTACGCGTGGTGATTAATGGGAACTCATTTTTATCCACACGATATTCTAGGTCGGCATTCACTACGGTTAAACAGCGTTTACCTGTGCGTTCGTTTTCAATCCAAACACCTTCGTCAATGATACGTTGGCATAAATCCAGATATTGTCTCATTACGCACCTTTCTTTTGTGTCATGACAGGATATTTCTTATATCCGATATAAATGATGGCGGCGCCAAATAAAATCATTGGAATACACAAGATTTGACCGCGGGTCATCCAGCCTAATAAATCAAAGCCGATATGGTTATCCGGCTCACGCACAAACTCTACGCTAAAACGGAATACGCCATACCCCACTAAGAACAAACCACTTACTGCCATAGTTGGTCGTGGTTTACGTGAGTAAATCCATAAAATTAAAAACAACACGAAACCTTCTAAAAACATTTCGTATAATTGGCTCGGATGACGCGGCTCTGGCCCGCCTTTGGGAAACACCATGGCCCAAGGCACATCGGATACACGACCCCATAATTCACCACCAATGAAATTGCCCAAACGACCGGTTAACAATCCAATGGGAACCATGGGTGCGCCAAAGTCGGTTATTGAATAAAATGTTTTGTTGTAACGGCGGCCAAATAAATACACAGCCACCAGCACACCCAGTAAACCACCGTGGAACGACATGCCCCCTTCCCATACAGCAAACAACCACAAAGGGTCATCCAAGAATTTGGAGAAGTTGTAGAAAATCACATAGCCGAAGCGTCCACCAATCACCACGCCCATGGCGCTGTAGAAAATCAAATCACTTACTTGCTCTTTGGTCCAGTTAGAGCCGGGTTGCTTTGCCCTGTGCATCATTAATAAATAGGCACAGGTAAAACCCACCAGATACATCAGGCCATACCAGTGAATACTGATAGGACCAATGCTAATGGCCACTGGGTCGATATTTGGATACGTAAGCATGACTATTCCGTTATATTTTTCGTTATAGATTGGCCGTTAAGAATTTAGCCGCCACTAAGACCAACATAATGGCAAAGAGTTTTTTCAGTTTTTCGGCACTTAAGCGATGGGCCAATTTCGCACCAAATCGAGCAAATGGCACACTGGTGATCACCATACCAATTAATGCAGGCCAATACACATAACCAAAGGCTTCATCAGGTAGGGCGGGGTTTCCCCAACCCACAGCCACATTGGATAAGGCACCAACCAAAGCAATGGGAAACCCACAAGCCGCTGCCGTCGCCACACTGCGCTGCATCGGATGATTACACCAGGTTAAAAACGGCACGGTTAGTGACCCACCACCGATACCAAATAAAGCGGATGCCCAACCTATGCTCCCACCTGCTGTAACCATACCCGGTGTGCCCGGTAATTCACGGGAGGGCTTAGGTTTTAAACCCAAACCCATTTGCGCCGCCATCATCAAGGCTGATACGCCAATCACAATTTGCAGTCCTGAGCCGCTTAAGGCATCTGCGGTTAACACCCCTAAAACCGCCCCAAGCAAGATCCCAATAGAAAGCTGTTTCACCAAGGGCCAATCCACTGCCCCCTTTTGGTGGTGAGTTCTAACTGAGCTAATAGAGGTAAATACGATGCTGGCCAAAGACGTTGCTACGGCCATATGAGTCAGTACCTGCGGGGCAAAATCCAAGCTTTCAAACGTGATGACCAACACAGGCACAATCACCATGCCACCGCCAATGCCAAATAAACCGGCTAATAATCCAGCAAACGCCCCCACAGCAAGATAAGTCAGCAGCAACATATGTAAAAAAACCACAAAATTCAAAAGGCCTGCATTATGAAGGTTTACCCTTGTGAGGGCCAGTTCTGTTATTCACACAGACCCACGGAAAGCACACGACAGCTACCTAAGAAGCCATTACACTTTGCCCATGTGTTTATTAAGCTTTCATTGGCAACCTGATAGCCAAACCCCGCTGACCTTAGTGGCAAACAGAGATGAATTTCATCACCGACCAGCCCGAGCGGCACAATTCTGGCCGGAATACCCTCATGTGCTCGCGGGAAAAGACCTCAGTGCAGGCGGTACTTGGTTAGGGGTCACCACACATGGTTATTTCGCGGCACTCACTAATGTGCGCCAATTACCGGCGCCTTATAAAGGCATCATTTCTCGCGGTGAACTGGTTTTGGATTTCCTAAAAGACGAGCCGGATCCAGCTTCTTATCTAGCCAATATTCATCAACATGCTGATCAATATGATGGCTTCAATTTGATTGTGGGCAACCGACAAGCCTGTTGGTATTACTCCAATCGTCACGCATCTGAACCCCAAGCCTTACCCGCCGGATTATATGGGCTCAGCAATGCAGCATTAGATACCCCATGGCCAAAACTCAAAGCCGCCAAATCCCATTTGCAAGAATGGCTGACGGCAGACACTGATTCCGCCGCCTTACTGCACAGCTTGCTGCAGGATCGACAGACTTATCCGATAGCCCTGCAGCCCGATACCGGGGTGGGCCAACCTTGGGAAACCTTGCTGTCTTCGGCGTTTATTGTAAGTCAGGAATACGGCACTCGTGCCAGTACTGGCTTGCAAATCCACCAGCAAGGTATACATTTCCAAGAAGCCAGTTACGACAAAGCCGGCCACACCGACAATCTAGTTACCTTTGATATTTAAAGATAATCTGTAAGACTTTTTTGTTATTTAGATATCTTTAATTTCTGGCGGTTTTCCTTTGGACTTATAAAAAATCACGTAACATATTGATTTAAAACATGTCATTTTTTTGAGTTACAAAAGCTTGCATTTAGTAACCAAAATCCATCCAAAACCTTCGTGAAATCCATCACAGAACAATTTTACCCCTGCCATACTTGCTATATGGACAAGTACTTTTATACAGCGCCTGTCAGGCGCCCCCGTGCCCAATCGCAAAATCGGATCCTGCTGATTTTGGGTGCCCTTTGCCTTGCACTTTTGTACGCCGCAATATTTATCAGCGGAGCTACTCGCCCGGTTATGGCCCCGCTAGTGGCACAAGAGAGTATTGAATACTGGTTATATGATTCCCCCAGTGCCGTAGCGGGCAACATTAGTTTGCAATACCGCGAAGAACTGGACTTGTTGTATCGCAAGCATGGTCATCAACCAATTTGGATGGATCACTTTCGCTTAAACAAAGCCGGTAAAACTTTGGTAAAAAGTTTGCGCCATACCGCCAGTGACGAATGGAAAGCCTATCGCTACCGCATCAGTAAATTGCAGACTGAAATCGAACGCTTGAGCAACCAACCTAAGCATGCAGCTGCCATTGATGTGCTATTAAGCGACGCGTATATCGATTTCGCACAACAAGTAATGAACAACGAATTGTTGCCCAATAATGGCGAACTGGACCACCCATCATTTCGTAAAGTCGCTGCGCCACCAGCTACGCGTATTTCATCATTAGATGTGATTAGCTTGCTTTCCCAGAGCCTTGAACAAGGCAAGTTATACAGCTTAGTGAGCCAACTGGTTCCTAGCCACGAAGGTTATCAACGTTTAACCAATGAATTGGATCGTTACCAAGAAATTGCCGATAGCGGTTTATGGTATCCATTAGATTTAGACCAAGAACTCACCCTAGGCGATAGCCATGCGCAAGTGCCACGTCTGCGTTGGATGCTGCAATCTTATGGGGATTATCGCCAAGGTACATTAGATTGGCTTAAACCAGAGCAAGAAAAACAGGACCCTTCGTTACTGGAGCAAGATTACAAATCCGGGGATGCTCGAGACGAATTCAAGGTCGACGATGATATCGTGGCTGCCATTAAGCACTTTCAAAAACGTAACGGTTTGAAAAAAACCGGCATAGTGGATCACGCTACACTTGAGCGTTTAAATGTCCCACCGTATTTTATGGCTCAACGCATCGCGTTAAATATGAAACGCTGGCGTTACCTTCCAAAAGATATGGGTGATCGTTTTATCTTGGTGAACATGGCTAACTTTCGTTTGGATTTAATCGAGAACAACGAAAGTCAGTTGAGCATGAAGGTCATCATCGGCAAAGAAAAACTGCGCACCCCTGTATTAGCTGAAACCATCAGCACGATCGTTTTAGCTCCCGTTTGGAATGTGCCTCACCGCATTGCGAAGCGGGATATTATTCCCATGGCAAAAGCCAATCCGAATTATTTAAAAGAGCACAATTTTAAAATCTATGAAGGCTGGCAAATTCCTGCAAAAGAAATTCCGATTACGAACATTGATTGGACGGGTTTTGATTCACGGGAAAATACGTATCGATTCGTGCAAGCGCCAGGAGAAGAGAACTCCCTAGGTCATGTGAAATTTGTGATCCCCAATGATCAGTCCATCTATTTGCATGACACCAACCACAAAGAACTATTTCAATACGATATGCGTGCATTAAGCAGCGGCTGTATTCGTGTAGAAAAACCGATGGAATTAGCTCATGCGTTATTAGCCCGTCAAAACTGGGACGACACCTTAATTCAAAAAGTGGTGGATAACGCCCAAACTCGTGCCGTGCATTTAAAAGAACCCATCCCGGTTTATCTCATGTATTGGACTACCTGGGTGGATGACAAAGGCCAGCTCCAAGTTCGTGATGACGTGTATAAACGCGATCAAATCCATGATGAAAGCCACAAGCTGGACTCCATCGTACTGTAATTTGAAGCCTTTCGGTTAAAGCTTCATTCCCTTCTGATTTAAAAATCGTAATAGATAGCCTCTTTGCTTATAACCGGCATTCGATGGCACAATCCCTGCCCGTTTTATTTTCATAATAAGAACCGTCAGGAAAGTTGCAGTGAATCGTCGTCAGTTTTTATCACGCAGTGGTCTTCTATCCCTGTCCATGGCTTGCCCCAGCGTCATCGCCGCCCCTACTAACCTCATATTACCCAATGAAAATGAACGTATTTTAAAACTGCACAATTTGCATACAGGTGAGCGTACACAGGCTACCTACTGGTACAAAGGGGAGTACTTAGTGGAAGGCTTGGCGGAAATTTATTTCCTCATGCGCGATCACAGAGCAAATAAGGTAGCGGCCATGGATTTAAGCTTGCTTGACGAACTGCACGGTATTCAACAAAAGCTCGAAACCCAAAAGGAAATCATATTGCTTTCTGGTTACCGCAGCCAAGAAACCAATGATGCATTGCGTCGCACCCATGAAGGCGTGGCGAAAAACAGTTTTCACATGCAAGGCCGCGCCTTGGATTTCCGCATCCCTGGCATTAGCACGCGCTATGTTCACAAAGCCACATTGGCTCAAAGCGATGGTGGTGTGGGTTATTATCGCCGCAGTGGTTTTATACATCTGGACACAGGCCGTAAGCGTCACTGGTTTGGTTAGACTGCTCATTTTATAAGCGATTGAATTTAAAGGTTTTTTCTTGGCAGGAAGGGATTCTTTGTTAGAATGGCGGCTTTCATCATAAATATAAGAAATTGTGCGCCAGCAATACCTTGCCACTTTGGGCTTAACCCTAGATGCCGATTCCCATGCGATCAAGACTGCCTTTCGTCGATTGGCGTCACTGTATCATCCCGACAAAAGCCCTCATCAGCGCCAACGTTTCATTGAGATTTGTCACGCCTACGATCAACTCACCCAGCCGCAATCACCACAAATTCAGCGTCAATCACAGTCAGTGAACCGACGCATTGGTAAACGCGGCGAGCCTACACATAGACGTTTTGAAATATTGTTAGAAGAGCACTACAAAGGCTTGCACGTCAGCACGCGAGCTTAAAGCGCTAATTGCTGAGGGGCCCCATGATTCGACTTTGTCCCAGTTTAGATAAAGCCAACTCTAGCGTGCTGCCAATGACCTGCGCACTATCCAGTTTTTGCACATCCGCCAGCAGTTGCTTAGCAAAGGCCAAATCCGCACTGCGAATCACAGATTTCACTCGGGGAACATTGGTGGCGTTCATGGATAACATGTCGTAACCCATGGCCATTAATAACAAGGCGCCCGCTGGATTACCGGCCATTTCCCCACATACACTCACGGGGCAATTTTCACTCTTACCGGCATCCACAATATGTTGCAGTGCCGATAAAACAGAAGGATGGAAGCTGTCATACAAACCCGCCACGCGCGGATTGTTTCGATCCACCGCTAACAGGTATTGGGTTAAATCGTTGGAGCCCACCGACAAAAAGTCCACCATGCTGGCCAACTGTTTTGCCTGATAAACGGCGGCTGGCACTTCGATCATGACACCCACTTCAGGCATGGCCACTTGAATGCCTTCTTCTAACACTTCTTGGTAAGCCCGATAAATAAAGTGCAGCGCTTCCTCCACTTCACTGGTGCTTGTGATCATAGGCAACATGATTTTTAAATTATCCAAACCATGACTGGCTTTTAACATGGCTCGCACTTGCAGTAAGAAAATCTCAGGATGATCCAGAGTCACACGTATGCCACGCCAACCCAAGAAAGGATTATCCTCTTCGATCGGGAAATACGTTAATGCTTTATCCCCGCCAATATCCAAGGTACGCATGGTGACAGGTTGAGGTGCAAACGCTTCTAACTGGGAACGATAAATCTGAGCTTGTTCCGATTCAGATGGAAAACGATCACGCATCATAAACGGCACTTCGGTACGGTATAAACCAACACCCTCAGCGCCTTTATCTAACGAACGTAATGCATCGGTAATTAAACCCGTGTTCACAAATAAATTTAAACGATGGCCATCTGTGGTTTGAGCCGGTAAGTCTTTGATGGCTTCCAAGCCTTGAACCAAGGCTTTTTCTTCTTCCACTATGGCTTGGAACTGATCCAACATGCGCTGTGAAGGATGGGTGTATAAATACCCGCGATAGCCATCCACCACCAATTGGATACCGTCCATGCGTTTCACCGGTAAATCCACCGCACCCATGATGGTAGGAATCCCCATGGCGCGAGCTAAGATTGCCACATGGGAGTTGGATGACCCCTTGGCACTCACCAAGCCCACTAATTTATTTTCAGGCACTTCACCTAACATGGAAGGCGTCAGTTCTTCACTCACTAAAATAGTATGTTCGGGAAAATCCATGTCCGAAATTAATTCAGCCGTATCTTGCAACTGAGCCAGTACACGGGCGCCTAAATCTTTTATGTCCGTAGCGCGTTCACGTAAATACGCATCATCCATACGATCAAAGTGGGCCACGTATTCAAAGATCACATCTCGCAAGGCACCTTGCGCCCATTGCTGATTATCTTTAATTCGGCGAATCACCTCGCTGCCTAATGCATCGTCATCCAACATACGGATGTACACATCAAACAAGGCTTGTTCTTCTGGGCGTAAATCTTTTAACGCTTCACCCACTTGTTTGATTTGCGCACGTGCACCATTGATCGCCTCTTGAAAGCGCTGGATTTCTTCATCCACGTTTGCGGTTTTACGATCCGGCACATCGTACAAATCCGCCGTCGGTGACAGTACGACCACAGTACCGATGGCAATTCCCGGTGCCGCCGCCGCGCCTTTAATCACCACATCTTGTTTGATTTGTTTTTTCTTGAGCGGGTCAGGCTGTTCCAACACCTGCCCTGTGGCTTCTGCATGAGCTAACACACCGGCCAGTTGGGCCGACATGGTCACCATGAAGGCTTCTTCGCTTTCATCAAATTTGCGCCGAGCCGATTGCTGAACAACCAAGACCCCTAAGATGCGTTTTTGATGGATGATGGGCACACCAAGAAAGCTATTAAACTTTTCTTCCCCTGTGCCTGATAAGAAGTGAAATTTAGGATGTTTCGAGGCGTCGTCTAAGTTAATAGGTTCTTCACGGGCGGCCACGAAGCCCACCAAACCTTCATTATTTTTTAAACTCACCTTACCCACAGAATCCGGGTTTAAACCCTTGGTGGCACGTAAGATATGACGCTTGGTATCAGGGTTATACACATAAACCGAACACACTTCGGTATTCATGGCTTGCTGCACCCGATGCACAAGTATGCCCAATGCGGCGTCTAGGTCACCGGCACTGTTCACCTCTTGTACAATTTGGCGCAGCACATTTAGCATGATTGTTTTGCCTGCAATTCGAACAATTTGGGAGCCAACTCTCGCATGGCGCGGCGGTACACATCTCGCTTAAACGGCACCACCTGACCTAACGGATACCAATAGCTGACCCAACGCCAACCATCGAACTCCGCTTTGTCCGCATAATCAAAGCTTATGCGATTCTCATTACTTACAAGTTTCAAAAGAAACCATTTTTGTTTTTGGCCCACACATACTGGCTTGCTGTTATGGCGCACCATGCGTTTGGGAAGTCGGTATCTTAACCAGCCTTTTGTGCACCCAAGGATTTCCACATCCTCTGGCAACAAACCCACCTCTTCCCGTAATTCCCGATAGAGAGCTGCTTCAGCACTTTCTTGTGCTTTGATGCCCCCTTGGGGAAACTGCCACGCATCTTGTCCAATTCGCCTAGCCCAAAGAACTTGAGCTTTTTTATTCACCAGTATGATGCCGACATTAGGGCGGTAGCCTTCAGCATCGATCACGGTTTTATCCAAATTTAAAAGTTGATATTGCCACCATACTATTAAAACATAGCCATTGGAAACCAGTGTTTTTTTATTCCATTTTAATATAAGTAACAATTCTGTGGTTTGCTTCCACAATATTAAAGACAGTTTTCGCCTCAGAGGCTAAAATGCGGGCCTATTTAAAGATGGGGTATACCGTGGCACTGGCAATTTTCGACTTAGATAACACCTTAATTTCTGGAGACAGTGATCATGGCTGGGGGCAATTCTTAGTCGAACAAGGTTTGGTGGATGCTGAGTTATTCAAAGAAAAGAATGACTACTACCTAGAACAATACCAATTAGGGCAATTGGATATCCTAGAATATCTAGAGTTCTCCCTACAGGCTTTAACGTTATTTCCTACTGAGCGTCTATATGAATTGCGTGAGCAATTCGTTAACGAAAAAATCCTGCCCATCATCACCACTAAGTCTCGTGAATTACTGCAACAACATCGAGATCAAGGGGATTACTTACTCATTATTACTGCCACAAATTTATTCGTCACCGAACCCATTGCTAAAGAATTAGGTGTGGATGACATCATCGCCACTAATCCAGAAGTCATAAATGGCCAATATACGGGGAAAATTTCTGGCATACCTAGCTTTCAAGAAGGAAAAGTGAAACGCTTGGCAGCTTGGTTGGAACAAAACACGTTATCATTAGACGGCAGTTACTTTTATAGCGACTCCCATAATGATCTACCCTTATTAAAGCAGGTGGATCACCCAGTGGCCGTGGATGCGGATGACACCCTCACTGCCTATGCGCAACAAAATAATTGGCCAATCATCAGTTTAAGGGAAGACACTTGAAGTCGAGATTCTCATTCAACGCACTATCAAGCACCTGCCTATTACTTGCCCTCATAAACCTAGGGGGCTGTGATAAGCTTTTTGAGCAGCCAAAACAAGCCGAACAAACTGAGGCTCGCATCGAAGTCAATAGCGAGTCTCTCCTGAGTGCCACCAACTTATATGTGTACACTCAAATGTCCGACGCCTTAAGCAAGGCACAAGAACTGGACGCCATCATCACTTCTTTTTTACACCACCCTAATCCACTTGCTCTCGAAGAAGCGCAAAAGGCATGGATCAGTGCTTATAGCGCGTATGTCAAAGTCGGTTTCTTTGCCAATGTGCCACGTTTTGAAAAACCTCAATTCCGTGAAAACAATGAAACTTATGCGCACATTCAAGAGCGTGTGGATAGTTGGCCAATTGAGCCTGGCTACATCGATTACTTACCACTTTATCCATTAAGTGGAATCGTGAATGATCTAACGTTAAAAATGAATGAAACCGATATCAGCGCCCAACATGGTTTTTCTGATATGCGCTTTGCCAGTCTTGGCTTTCATCCCATGGAATTTTTATTATTTGGTGTGAATGGCAAGCGCAGCGCAAAAGATTTCATCCCGCAAGAAAACAGCGTTGAAGTCGTTAATGCCGATACGGTTGTAAAACAAGATGGCAGTGATGAAGCCGTTGAAAATGAAGAGTCACATCCAGAAGGCGAGACGGAAGCCCACGGCGACCATGTGCACGTCCAAGTAGATGGCCCACAAAATCACAATCGTCGTCGTGATTATTTACGCATCTTAAGCGCACTAGTAGTGAAGAATTTGCAAAAACTGGCCGATCGTTGGGAACCCGCCCATGGATACTACGCCAAACAATGGCGCCAGCCTCAACCAGCACAACAAACGGCAAATTTAACTCTGATTTATCAAGCGCTAATCGACACACTACAAGACGTTTTATTAGAAAAACACCTTGGTCCATTAATGCGTCAAAAACAGGTTGATGATCTACGCAGTCCGTTTTCACAACAAGATGTCACGAATATGCAAGATGTGATCGTAGGCATCGAAAACGTATTTAATATGGAAAACGGTTTGAATAATGAAATTAAAATTCAACAAGCCGAAGTGGCCGATAAGATTATTGCGCAATTTAAACGTTTAATCCGCGATATAGGAAAACTACCGACGAACATAGCAAGCTTACCTTTGCAAAAGCGCCAAGCTTTATTGGAACCGATCCAACAAAAAGTCGTGCAATTATTAGAGCAACTTTATGGCGCAGCGGAAGTATTAAGCCTGCCTATACGCGCACTACCTGTTTCCACCACATAATCAATCAAACGCACAAAATCTAAGCAATAAAAAAGGCGATGAAGATTAATTTGCATCGCCTTTTTTATTGCCCTTTCACCTAAATCAGGTGAAAGGGTTTTCATAATCACTGTGGATTATTTTTTCTTAGCGTTGTTAGCACGCTTACGCTCGTTTTCAGTAAGGTGTTTCTTACGAATACGAATGCTTTCCGGCGTGATTTCAACTAGCTCGTCATCTTGAATGAATTCAAGTGCTTGCTCTAGCGTGTGCTTAACTGGTGGCGTTAGGTTAATCGCTTCATCCGTACCCGATGCACGTACGTTCGTTAATTGCTTCGCTTTCGTTGGGTTAACAACCAAATCGTTATCACGAGCGTGCAGACCTACGATCTGACCTTCGTATACTTCTTGTGCTGGCTCAACGAACAAGCGGCCACGTTCTTGCAAAGTGAATAGGGCGTAACCCAATACTTTACCGGTTACCATGGAAACCAATACACCATTGTGACGAGCACCTACGTCACCCATTTTCACAGGACCGTAGTGATCAAATACGTTGGTTAAAATACCGGAACCAGAGGTCATGGTCATGAATTCGTTACGGAAGCCGATCAAACCACGTGCTGGCATCACAAATTCTAAACGTACACGGCCTTTACCATCTGGGCTCATGTTCGTCATTTCAGCACGACGATCACCCATGGCTGACATCACAGAACCTTGATGCTGTTCTTCAACATCAATCACCACTTGCTCATACGGTTCTTGAATTTCACCATCGATTTCACGCTGAACAACTTCAGGACGACCTACCGCTAATTCGAAACCTTCACGACGCATGGTTTCAATTAATACAGATAAGTGAAGCTCACCACGACCAGACACTTTGAATTTCTCAGGCGTCTCACCCGGCTCAACACGCAAGGCAACGTTATGGATCAATTCTTTTTCTAGACGCTCAGCAATATTACGACTGGTTACGTACTTACCTTCTTTACCGGCAAACGGCGAGTCGTTCACTTGGAAGGTCATGCTTACTGTTGGCTCATCAACAGAAAGTGCTGGTAAGGCTTCAACATTTTGTGGATCACACAAGGTGTCAGAAATGTTTAGCTTTTCAATACCTGTGATACATACGATGTCACCGGCAGTGGCTTGATCAACTACCACACGGTTTAGACCGTGGTAACCTTTCACTTCAAGTACACGACCGTTACGAGTCTTGCCGTCACGATCCATTACCGTTACTTGTTGGTTAGTCTTCAACGTACCACGCTTGATACGACCGATACCGATAACACCTTGGTACGGGTCATAATCAAGAGAAGAAATTTGCATTTGGAACGGTGCTTCAGGGTCAACGGATGGAGCTGGCACGTGTTCGATAATCGCGTTGAACAATGCCGTCATGTCCTCACCCATTGCATCTGGATCATCACCCGCAATACCGTTAAGTGCAGACGCATAAACTACAGGGAAATCTAATTGCTCTTCAGTGGCACCTAGGCGATCGAATAGATCGAATACTTCATCCATTACCCAATCAGGGCGCGCACCAGGACGGTCGATTTTGTTGATAACAACGATTGGCTTAAGACCTTGGTCGAACGCTTTTTGTGTTACGAAACGCGTTTGTGGCATTGGGCCGTCTTGCGCATCAACAATCAAAAGCACAGAGTCAACCATGGACATAACACGCTCTACTTCACCACCGAAGTCGGCGTGCCCTGGGGTGTCCACGATGTTTACACGGTAATCACCATAAGTAATGGCCGTGTTTTTCGCCAAGATGGTAATACCACGTTCTTTTTCTTGATCGTTGGAATCCATCATACGCTCGCCGCCTTGTTCTTTACGATCCAAGGTGCCAGATTGCTCAAGCAATTTATCAACAAGTGTGGTCTTGCCGTGGTCAACGTGAGCGATGATGGCAATGTTGCGTAGATTTTCTATCATAATGTGTCCTGTCAGGCCCTGCTCTTAACATGCCTAAGAAAGTAAAACTGCAAGGCGCAATCCGCTGAGAGTGCGCATCAGATTCGAGGGTCGGTCAATTCATGGGAAGCCTAGGCTGTCATGAATCGTCACTAAAAAGGAAAAAACCGGAGTCCCGCATCAGATGCCACTGCTTCTTTATGGCTCACGGTAAAAGCCTAAGAAAACGCTGCGAGGAAACTGCCTCAAAAATTTAGGCGGCGATTATAGCCATCTAATGCCATGCAAGCTATGAAAACCCGGATAAAAAAGCGTTTTTTTGTGCAAAAAATACTCAACCAGGCGAATTACCTGAAAATGTCCTGTCAGCGAGCATAATCTCGCTATCTTCGGGGTTCACTTGAACCTATAATGTGCAGGCCTTACGGGGCGTGAACTGGGGAATACACCCGCTAGAACCGATTTAGCACCACAATAAAGCACAAAATCTGTTTTATGCACTATTATAATGCAGGCATGCCGTATTTTCTTTCCTTCGGTCGCTTGCAAGCCCTTGGAAATCGCCCCCTTTACTGACTGGCATGCGTTTTGCTCTAAGTTCGGGCAGTGCACCTAGTGCAAGCTACTTAGATAAGAGCAATCGTATAAACATCTGACGCAAATCGTCATCAACCATTGGAGAGCACCATGTCAGAGAACACTCTGAAGCTTATTAAAGACAATGACGTGAAGTGGGTTGACCTACGTTTCACCGATACAAAAGGTAAAGAGCAGCACGTTTCTATCCCTGCTTCTTACGTTGACGCAGAATTCTTCGAAACTGGCCAAATGTTCGATGGCTCTTCAATCGCTGGTTGGAAAGGCATCAACGAATCTGACATGATTCTTTTGCCAGACGACGCTACTCCGTTCCTAGATCCGTTCACTGAAGACTCTACTCTAGTTCTACGTTGTGACATCATCGAGCCTTCTACTATGCAAGGTTACGAGCGTGATCCACGTTCTGTTGCTAAGCGTGCGGAAGAATTCCTTAAGTCTACTGGCCTAGGTGATACTGCATTCTTCGGTCCAGAACCTGAATTCTTCATCTTTGATGACGTTCAATTCGGTGCTGACATCTCTGGTGCTTTCTACAAAGTTAACTCTGAAGAAGGTTCTTGGAACTCTGCTACTCCTATCGAAGGCGGTAACATGGGTCACCGTCCACGCGTTAAAGGCGGTTACTTCCCAGTACCACCAGTTGACTCTTCTCACGACATCCGTGCATCTATGTGTAACACCATGATGGCGATCGGTCTTGACGTTGAAGTTCACCACCACGAAGTAGCAACAGCTAACCAAAACGAAATCGGTGTTAAATTCAACACTCTAGTTAAGAAAGCTGACGAAGTGCAAATGCTTAAGTACGTTGTTCACAACGTTGCTCACGCATACGGCAAAACTGCGACTTTCATGCCTAAGCCAATCGTAGGTGATAACGGTTCTGGTATGCACGTTCACCAATCTTTCTGGAAAAACGGCGAAAACCAATTCGCTGGTGACGGCTATGCTGGTCTTTCTGAAACTGCTCTTTACTACATCGGCGGTATCATCAAGCACGCTAAAGCTCTAAACGCTTTCACTAACCCAGGTACTAACTCTTATAAGCGTTTGATCCCTGGTTTCGAAGCGCCTGTAATGCTTGCGTACTCTGCACGTAACCGTTCTGCTTCTATCCGTATTCCTTACGTTGCATCTCCAAAAGGTAAGCGTATCGAAGCACGTTTCCCTGACCCAATCGCTAACCCATACCTAGCGTTCTCTGCAATGCTAATGGCGGGTATCGACGGCGTTAAGAACAAGATCCACCCTGGCGATGCAGCTGACAAAGATCTATACGATCTACCAGCTGAAGAAGCAGCTAAGATCCCACAAGTATGTGGCAGCCTACGTGAAGCTCTAAACTCTTTGAAAGAAGACCACGACTTCCTAACTCAAGGTGACGTGTTCACTAAAGACATGATTGACGCTTACATCGATCTTAAGATGGAAGAAGTTTACCGTGTTGAACACACGACTCACCCAGTTGAGTACGATCTATACTACTCTGTTTAATAACAGATTAAGTATTGATCAAAAGAAAGGTCGCCTCGGCGGCCTTTTTTTATGGCTATAAAAAAGTGTTGAACACAACTCTCAACCCTGACCCAGTTGAGTACGATCTATACTACTCTGTTTAATAACAGATTAAGTTAAGTATTGATCAAAAGAAAGGTCGCCTCGGCGGCCTTTTTTTATGGCTATGAAAAAGTGTTGAACACAACCCAAAACCCATTATCCAAAACTCAGCTAAATTCAAAATGCCCTATTACAAATAGTGTTGTGAAATTACCTACTCCCTCCCAAATTCCAACGAATCTTCTGCAAAACGAATTAAAACCAAGTACAGTGTTGCTCTTACCAGAGAGATTGCCATGAAGTATTTTTTTCTAATCGCGACTTTGCTTCCTACCCTTGCTTTAGCACAGGTTTACACTTGGATTAACGAGCAAGGTGTTCGTGTATATGGCGATGAGCCACCTGCCCACGCAGACAAGGCGGAGCTTCCAAAACTGCAAGAAGTGAAGATGCCCAAAATAGTGCAAACGGAAGAAGAAACCGATAAAAGTCATGAAGACGGTTTTAAAGGCTATACAACCTTAGAGATTATTAGCCCCAAAGAGGATCACATGATCACCTCAGGAGAGGCAGGAAACGCCACTATTCAGATAAATATCTTCCCAGAGCTGCAACCCAAGCACGAAATATCACTCTTGCTTGATGGCAAGATCATGGAGACTGCGCCTAAGCTGCAATTCCAATTAAACAACCTATATCGCGGCTCTCACTTGCTTCAGGTACAGATTAAACACCAAGGTAAACTACTTATCTCAAGCCCCAAGCGTCGCATCCACGTACAACGCCCTTCTATCCTAAATCGCCCGCGCACCTAATAAGAACACAATGCACCATTGTGGTGCTATAGTATATGACAGTTTCCCTCTTCGCACCTTTAGCAAGCCGTAAACCCCTGTAGTTAAAGGCCTGTTTGGCTATAACAGTGCAAAAACAAAATGGCTTACTTCTTGCTACATGGCCTCTACCTAGGAAAAGTATCTTTATGGCCGATTTCGTTTTTTACAAACAACTGATTAATCACTTAGATAGTTCGATTTTAGTTTTAGATGAGGCATTAACGGTTCGCTACTTAAATCCAGCAGCCGAAGCATTATTGCAAGTCAGTGGTCGTCGCTGCGTGGGCGTCCCCGCTGAAATGGTGTTCCTAGACGTACAACAAGATCTTCAAACCCTTGAAGATTCATTACAGCAGGAAACGTCCTTCACCAAACGTGAAGCTGAAGTGCGTTTAATGAATCAACAGGTGATTACTCTGGATTACAGTGTATCTCCGGTTGAGTTTGAAAAAACCATGTGCCTTGTGGTGGAGATGCATCCCAGAGACCGCTTGATGCGCATCAGTCGAGAAGAAGAACTGATCACGGCTCAAGCCACCACCCAAGCCTTAGTCAGAGGCATGGCCCATGAAATTAAAAACCCCTTAGGTGGGATTCGTGGCAGTGCGCAATTATTAGAGCGCATGCTAGAAAATGCAGAATTAAAAGAGTTCACCCAAATCATCATTGATGAGGTGGATCGCTTACGAAATTTAGTCGATAAGATGTTAGGCCCTAATAAATTACTGGAGCGCCTTGATACTAACATCCACGAAGTTTTAGAACGGGTACACAGTTTAATCAGTGTCGAGTCGGAAGGACGTTTACGTTTACGCCGCGACTATGACCCAAGTATCCCAGAATTTTTAGCCGACAAAGAACAATTGATTCAGGTGGTTTTGAATATCACGCGTAATGCCATGCAAGCATTATTAGCACAAGAATCTCCTGAATATTTTCCAGAAATTACGCTTAAAACTCGGGCCATTCGACAATTCACTATTGGCCATACCAAACACAGATTGGTTTTACATTTAAGCATTATTGATAACGGCCCAGGGATTCCTGACAACATAAGAGAAAGTTTATTTTTTCCTATGGTCAGTGGGCGAGCAGAAGGAACAGGGTTAGGCCTTTCCATTGCACAATCCATTGTGAACCAGCACCAGGGCATCATCGAATGCGATAGTGCACCTGGAAAAACACAATTTTCTATCTATCTGCCACTTGAGCTCAGTCTTGATGACTATCAATCTCAAGCACAGAAAAATATTTTTTAAACATTGGGACTAAACCATGAATAAAGTTTGGATTATTGATGACGATCGCTCTATCCGCTGGGTTTTAGAAAAAGCCCTAGAGCAAGACAATATTGAAAGCCAATCATTTGAAAATGGTGATAAGGTCATCAATGCATTAAACCGTGAAATTCCCGATGCCATCATTAGTGATGTGCGCATGCCTGGAATCGACGGCCTCACTTTATTGCAGCAAGTTCATCAAGCCGATCCGAATATTCCTGTGATCATCATGACTGCTCACAGTGATTTAGACAGCGCGGTGACCTCGTATCAAAAAGGCGCATTCGAATACTTACCTAAACCGTTCGATGTAGACGAAGCTGTAAGCCTGATAAAACGCGCCATCGCGCACAAACACGAAACCGCATCGTTGAATCATGCCGAACCAACCGAGCCGTACAAAAATACGGAAATCATCGGTGAAGCCCCGGCTATGCAAGAAGTGTTTCGAGCCATCGGCCGCCTTAGCCATTCCAACATCACCGTATTAATTAACGGTGAATCCGGTACAGGTAAAGAATTAGTCGCGCATGCTTTACATAAACACAGCCCACGTAGCGAACACCCGTTTGTCGCTTTAAACATGGCGGCCATTCCAAAAGATTTAATCGAAAGCGAGTTATTTGGTCACGAGAAAGGATCATTCACCGGCGCCGGTGGTCAACGTCGCGGACGCTTTGAACAAGCCGATGGCGGCACATTGTTTTTAGATGAAATCGGTGACATGCCAGCGGATACACAAACTCGTTTATTACGTGTATTAGCAGATGGGGAGTTTTATCGCGTAGGTGGTAGCACACCGGTGAAAGTGAATGTGCGCATCATCGCCGCGACTCACCAAGATCTTGAAGGTTTGGTAAAAGCGGGCTCGTTCCGTGAAGATTTGTTCCACCGTTTAAACGTGATTCGCATTCACTTGCCAGCTCTCGCCGAGCGCCGTGAAGACGTACCACGTTTATTGCACCACTTCTTAAATCGCGCTGCGGAAGAATTGGGTGTGGAACCAAAAGTATTAAAAAGCGATACCGAAGAATATTTGTGTACGCTTCCGTGGCAAGGTAACGTGCGTCAGCTAGAAAACACCTGTCGCTGGATTACCGTCATGGCCTCAGGGCGTGAAGTGCATATTAATGACTTACCGCCAGAGCTTCTGAATCAAGAAGAAAAAGCCACCACCAGTAATAACTGGGAGCAGGCGCTTCGTAACTGGGCAGACCAACAACTGGCCCAAGGTAAGAAAAGTGTTTTGGATACCGCTGTGCCGATCTTTGAGCGCATCATGATTGAGACTGCACTTAAACACACAGCAGGACGTCGTCGTGACGCATCCATCTTACTGGGCTGGGGACGTAATACTCTAACTCGCAAAATTAAAGAGTTAGGTATGGAAGAATCCCACGAAGAGGAAGAAGTGGATTAAACCGCATGGGGATGGTGATGATCACCATCTTCAAGCAAAGACAAAATACGAAGCCATTCTTCGGCTTCGTGTTTATTCACAAAGTATTCTTGGTGCACCGTTTTACGCACACCTTCGCATAATTTCTCCCGTGCCAGTACTTTCAACACACTGTCACTGACCACGGCGGCTTCCGCTAGTTGTCCATTGTCTTCGGCCCACTGCTGAAATTCCTTCATGAACTCCACAATCTCTGGCGGATGCAATCCCCAGTCCTGTAAATCCACCAAAGAAGCCCAATGGTTATGAGGCAATTGAGTGATCATCATCTTGGCTTGTAACATAAAGCGCAAAGCCAGCTCTAACTCTACCACACCACGGATGGTTAGCAGTAGCGTGCGATCCTTCACATCTAAATCATATCCGCCATAATGGGTATCAAAAGAATACATAGCTCTGAATTTAGCTCGACTGGGATATAATAAGTATAGTTCAAATTGGGATGTTCGAAGGCGAACCGAGACGTGCAAGCAGGGGTTATTTTACAATTTCTTTCCAATAAATAATCTTGTCATGACGACGATATTGGCCAAAGGTCACAGTTGCCTGTGGGTTCTCTTGTAGGGCGTCCGCACTTTCATCCCAGTTGTATTGCAACCAGCTCGGGGCATCGTATTCAAAGGTAATCGCACCATATCGACCACCAATGGGTGCCTGCCATTGAAACTGCCAACTCCCCCCTTGTACTGAACCTTGATCATACAAAACCCCAGAAGCGGCCGTGTCATTGACAGAAAGCGGATCGCTAATATCACCCACATCGCTTACCGCAAGATTTATTATTTTACCCGCATCGACTGGCGTCATATCATCGAGATTATTTACGACAAAAGCATCACCATCAAAATATTCGGTTTTCAGAGTTTGTTGTAATACTTGGGTTTCTGGACCAAATGCATTATCAATACTCAAACGACCGTATCTCAACTCCTTGCCTAAAGGGGTAAAGGTTAATTGACCGCCACTGATATCATCGCTGTCTTTTATTCCTATTAAGTTAATCGGTGTTTGTTGTATAAATGGTGCTACTTGTGACTGCGAATCACGCACAAAATAAACGTGATCTTGTGTATTTAGACTCACTAGATATTGATCCGTTGAGGTGTTATACAGATAATCTGGCGTATAAAACTGCGGTGTGATATCTAACTCATTAATACCATCCAAACCTAAGTTTTCACTTACCATATCTAATGTCAGTAACGGGTTTCGAAAAAACGACCCTACATAATTTTGTATAACATCAGGCACGCTAAAAGAATTCACAGCTGAAAATTCGAATTGGGGAGGAATCAAATAGCGAATTGTGCCTTCCCCCGTTTGGGTTTGTTCTCCAATATAGGTATAGCCATTATGACTGGAATCAAATTCTCCATCTGTCACTTTTTTTACTTGAAAGGCCGCCGGTACCCAGCGCCCAATATTGTCAGATAAATTACTTGGTAACGTATTATCCAAATAATCATTGCCCCCCATTTGAATTTTAATGACCCCCACCTCACTCCATGAGAGTGATGAATTAGAAGCTCCATTGGTTAAATTCAATTGATTTTGTGTTAAGTATCCAGAACTCCCACCAGCAGGTGCTTGCAAAATAGGTTGTATATCTAAAGGATGATTAAATGACAACAACGGCGCTTGGTTATCACAATAATCTAAATCGTTATTGACCTGCCAACCTTGCGCACTCACCTCAGGTGAAAAGTTTTCACCCGCTTTTTTGAATACCGAACAACTGGAAAGTTGAACGTCGCCCTGTCCAACACATTGACTGTTTAAATCATTGGTACTCAAGCAAAATCCTGCCGGAAAAAAGTCCAAATAATTAGATATTCCCATAATGGTTGAGCCACCCACTACTTTGTGTGCATGTAAGCGAACACGGCCGGCATCTTGATAAATAATATTAGGTAATCTTACGGTGCCATTAGCATCAAACGATAACGATAACGTGGTGTAAGCGGATACGCTGCCGGAGTTTTCATTAATGCTATTTTGATTGATTAAAAATGGTGACGCTGCCGTTGCATCACATGTATTTGGATTAACACATTCAATAGCCAGATCAACAGATTGATTCCCATTAAAAGCATTTACACATTCTCCTGTATTCTGATCTGTGGTGATTACCCTAAGTAATATGGGATCAATGCCTGAATCTGTATTTAACGGTTTATATGCTGTCAATTCTGGATAAGTTTGTATGAGTGTTTGTCCATCATCGTATAAAAACTTGAATGATGCCTGCTGAAAATTTAGATCCAAATCATCTTGTGGCAAAGCTTGTGAGCTGGTTTCTGTCACTCCATATTGATCCATCACATTGATGTTCACTGCCTCAACATGGGTATTAGATAAATTTAACTGAACCTCTCCAAAGTCTGCTGCAGAAAATGTATATTGAGCACTGCCAGAATCCGCTTGCCCAACAGTAAAGCTTCCATTTCCGGAAATCAGCGACCAATCACCATTCTGTGTGGAAGTTGTAAGCTGAATGCTGCCTAAATAATTGGTTTTAATATTTCGTGAGGCATCCATTGCCTTAATTGTGATTAAACTTGGTTCACAATTTACCCCCATGCCTGAATGTTGAATGGAAAAATGATCCGCCATAGCATGTTGTACTATAGTGATTTTAGCCACCTGATCCGCGACATCCGCATTAATCGCACTTTCGATGGCAAGAAAGAAATACGTGTCCACCATATTGCCGGTTAATAAACTACTGACCGACACACTAACCTGAGTTTGCCCAGCAGGAATCACTACTGATCCCACATATTCAATGTAATCCACTGCGCCAACAGCAGTACCATTCACCGTGGTTAAATTAATAGTGACATCTTGCCCATAAGATTGGCTAAGCAACAAAGTTACTTGAGCCGTTTCACCTTGCCCCATAACAATGTCAGATTGAAATTGTAAACTTGGGGCATCCGCCGGCGGTGGGTCCGAGGC
The DNA here is from genome assembly GCA_013373125.1 of Gammaproteobacteria bacterium. GTDB lineage: Bacteria > Pseudomonadota > Gammaproteobacteria > Pseudomonadales > Oceanobacteraceae > Bermanella. Next base: position 68,413 of record JABXIK010000040.1, read on the forward strand.
GTTGTCTTCCCCTTCAGTGGGTGGCTCTGAGTTACCTGGCGGAACATTCCATTCACCAATGCCATCTGGCGAACGTGCCGTTCTTCGAGTTGAGTTGCTGCCAAAAGCAGTTATAGGATAAGAATAATTGCACTGCTCATATTGAGGTGTCACATTATTAACCGTGAGGTAATCAATCATGTCACCATTTTCATCTCGTAAAGCCACATCAAAGCCCCCCAACCAATCTATATAACTGGAAGGAGCCGGCGAGCCTGATAACACCCAATACTTACCCGTTTGCTGAGCTGACACTAATGACAACGGACCCGAGCAGGAATAAAAGAATGTAAAAATAGTTTCACAAACCTCAATACTCCATGAAGCCATTACCGAAGCACTGAATTTATTAGCAAGCTTTTTAACCTCGATAAAATCATCCACATTATTAAAAAACGGATGTTCTTTACTTACTTCATTTAATGACGCTAATCCCATATAGGGGGAGCATCCAGGCCATGCAAA
>JABXIK010000015.1 GCA_013373125.1 Gammaproteobacteria bacterium
AAAGTGCCATACACGCGCGGTGCACACTGGCGCTGGATTAAATTCCCCAAAATTCCTGGCACCAAAACCAGTGGGACACTTTATTCACCTTTTGCTGACGGTGGGATTTTCTGGATAGACAACACAACAAAAATAGAAACTCAAACTGCGAGGAAGAGCAAAGCTAACTACCCTGCTGTCAATCGCATATTTAAACAATATAAGGCCGATTCATAGTGAGCAACGCACTACTCAGCATTAAAAATTTATGCGTTGATTTCAATACCGATCGCGGCAGCCTAAACGTGCTCGATCGCGTTTCATTTGATATACAAGCAGGCAAAACATTAGGACTTGTTGGTGAGTCAGGTTGTGGTAAAAGTGTAACGTCCCTTTCCATAATGAATCTATTACCCCAACCATCTGGCATCGTTCGATCAGGACAGATACTTTACAAAGGAAAGGACTTAAAAGAATTATCAGGTAAAGCTATGCAGGAAATTAGAGGTAATCGCATAGCAATGATATTTCAAGAACCCATGACCGCGCTAAACCCAGTAAAAACAATCGGCAAGCAAATTATCGAAGTATTTGACCTGCACCGTAAAGAAATGAGCAAAAAGCAGAAATTCGAAGAAGCTCTAGCAGTTCTTGAAAAAGTGGGCATATCTGAAGCAAATAAACGCATGGGTGAATTCCCACATCAACTCTCCGGCGGTATGAGGCAGAGGGTTATGATTGCAATGGCACTTGCATGCAAACCCGATTTATTGATCGCAGATGAACCCACTACCGCACTGGATGTCACCATTCAAGCTCAAATTCTCGACTTAATGAAATCCATACAAGACGAATATGGAATGGCAATTTTATTTATCACTCATGATTTAGGAGTCATAGCTGAATTATGTGATGACGTTGTGGTTATGTATGCCGGTCGTGTCATTGAAAAATCCAGCGTCAATGAGTTATTCGACAACCCTAAACACCCATACACCCAAGGCCTATTGGATTCCATCCCTAAGTTAGATCAAGCCAGTAAAAGCCGCCTAAGCACTATAGAAGGACAGGTCCCTTCTTTATTTGATATGCCTAATGGCTGCCGTTTTTCGAATCGTTGCCAATATGCCAAGAGTGATTGCAACACCCTTGGAGTCGAGTTCGTTAACAAAGAATCCGGCTCGCATGTCAATTGCTTACATTGGCAGGAGATTACCCATGGCCAATGACAATTTATTAACCATCAAAAAACTATCCAAATTCTTTCCAGTTAAAAAAGATAATTTATTTTCAGAAAGAAAATATTTAAAAGCTGTCGATAATATCAGTCTCCATATCAAACCCGGCGAAACCCTAGGCATAGTGGGTGAATCAGGGTGCGGGAAAAGCACCCTAGCTAAAACAATTGCTCGGCTATACGAACCAACTGCAGGTGACATTTTTTTCAACAACATTGAATTCACAAAGCTTAGTCAAAGACAATTAAGACCACATCGCCCTAAGGTTCAGTATGTCTTTCAAGACCCTTATGAGTCACTAAACCCAAGGCACACCATTGCGAGCATCTTAGAAGAGCCATTTATCATTCATACAAGGCTCAGTTCTATCGAACGACGCGAGAAAGCTCTCGACTTGCTTAAACGCGTCGGCTTACCCGAAAGTGCATTGACTAAATACCCCCATGAATTCTCTGGTGGCCAACGCCAACGCATAGGTATTGCAAGAGCGATAGCCTTAGAACCAGAATTATTAATTTGTGACGAACCTGTTTCTGCACTAGATGTTTCCGTTCAAGCACAAATTATTAATCTTCTGATTGATCTTCAAAAAGAAATGAAATTAGCGATCCTTTTTATCGCTCATGACCTTGCAGTGGTAAAACACATTTCAGACAGGGTTGGGGTGATGTACTTAGGCTCAATGGTTGAAACCGCAAATACCGATGCCTTATTTGCATCACCAAAGCATCCTTATACCCAGTACCTTTTAAATGCAATTCCCACCCCCAACCCAAGATTAAAACGAGACAAGAAACGGATACAAGGTGAACTTCCCTCACCTATCAACCCTCCGCATGGTTGTCATTTCAACACGCGCTGTCATATGGCAAAAGATGACTGTCACAATAAACGACCACAATTAATTGTTACAGACAGTCAAGACCATCAGGTTGCATGTCACTATCATCAGCAATCTTCTGAAAACTGGGAATCACCATGGGACTATTAGACGGTAAAACAGCATTGATTGTAGGCATTGCCAGCAAGAAATCTATCGCTTATGGCATTGCAAAAAGCTTCCATGAACAGGGAGCCAAACTAGCCTTCACGTATCAAAATGAAAAATTGAAAGGTCGTGTGGAAGATTTCGCCAAAGAATTTGACAGCGAACTGGTTTTTCCTTGCGATGTTGCAAAAGATGAGGAAATCGCTTCTTTAAGGGATAGCCTGACAGCAAGTTGGGCAACTCTTGATATTCTAGTGCACTCAGTTGGCTTCGCCCCTGGGCATGAGCTAGAAGGCGACATGATAGATGTTTCCACAAGAGAAGGCTTTTCAATCGCTCACGACATTAGTAGCTATAGCTTTATAGCTCTAACCCAAGCCTTCAAGAATCATTTTAGTGACAAAGCTTCCATCCTAACCCTTACGTATCACGGCTCAACTCAAACACTTCCCAATTACAATGTTATGGGTTTGGCTAAAGCTAGCCTAGAGGCTGGTGTGCGCTACCTTGCAAGCAATCTAGGTCCCAAAGGTATTCGTGTAAATGCAATCAGTGCAGGACCTATACGCACCCTTGCAGCATCTGGCATAAAGAGCTTTAGAAAAATGCTGAAAGATAACGAGCAAAGAGCACCTTTGCGTCGCAATGTCACGATAGAAGAAGTAGGCAACTCTGCTATGTTCTTAGCATCCGATCTTTCCAGTGGTATTACAGGTGAAATATTGTACGTAGATGCCGGCTTCAACACCTGTGCAATCTCAACTGCCAACATGGACAGCGACGAATAAAATCAATATTCCCTACAATAAAAAAGGGCCTTTCGGCCCTGTTTTATTGCTGCTAGTTCTTTTCAATATCCGCTGTTTCCAACTGATATTGATAGTACGCCTTATACTCATTGTAAGATTTAGCGCGACTAACCTTTTGTAACTCATCATCAGTTGTTTTTGAATTCTCGGCACGCTTGATACCATCCAAGCGAACTAGAACCTGATCACCAGAACGACCAGCTACCAATGCATAAGATGGTTTAGAATCGACCATCGCCATAGTAAATACTTTATTTAAAACTTGCGCATCTACACCGGTAAAATCACGAGACTTATTTTTTTCCGACTTCCAGCTTGCAGGCAACTCACCAGATTCAGCTTTAGATAACGCCTCTTGCACTTGGTCGTTTAACAATTCAGCAGCCTTAGTATTAGTTAAACGAGTACGAATAGCATCAGACACTTGATTTAAAGGCTTAACCTTTGATTCGATAAATTGATCCAAGTGCAGCACAACTGCATGACCCTCAGTCACTTCAATCACATCACTATTAGCACCATCGTTCACAACAACATCGGAAAATGCCGCCATAACTACCTGCTGATTGCCGGCAATACCCTCTCCACCAGATTGTGCAAAAGGACCCTCTGACTTAATATCTAAGTCTAAAGATTTAGAAGGCACATCCAAATTTGTACTAGAGAAAGCTTCATCCTTCAAATTCTCTAGTTTTTCTAAATATACAACCTGTACAGCTTCTTCGCGCAAAGCTGTTTCAATACTATCTTTTAACTCAGATAAAGGTGCTACTTCTGGCTGACGTGTCTCAAGCAGTTTAATCAAATGCAAACCATCACGAGTTTCAATAACATCTGACACACCATTAACATCCAATGCAGTTAGAGCATCAGCAAATGCAGGCTCATAGATCTCTGTGCTCGCAAAACCAAGGTCACCACCTACATTCTTAGACGTATCATCTTCCGAATAGAGTTTTGCCAATTCTTCGAAAGACTCACCATTAGCAAGTTTAGCTTTTACTTCTTTTAGCTTATCTTGCGCCGCAGCATCGTTACTTAACAATAAAATGTGTGCCGCACGGTATTCTTTTTTGCTATTTGCATCTGCTAGCAAAGACTCATAGCGCTCAGCTATTTCATCTTCGGTAATTGAAATACCTTTAGCGAGATCCGTGCGTTTTAGCTCAATATACTTAACCTTAACTTGGTCCTCTGTCATGAATTGCGCATGATTAGACTCGTAGTAGCTAGCAATTTCCTCATCACTAACTTGCACGTTTTTCTTAGCGTCTGCCAAGGTATACGTAATGTAAGAGAAATCACGAGTTTGTGCTTCTAGATCAGCAGCAACCTGTGACTCATAAGGGGTAGTAAAGCTAGTAGCCTGCCAAGCACTTTGTGTTTGCTGGGTTGATAAAGACGTGCGTAATAATTCACGGTATGTAGCACGGGTAAAGCCAGCACTTCGTAAAACAAGGTCAAAACGGTCACGATCAAACTGACCGTTAACTTGAAATTCTGGAGATTGCAGAATCAGTTGGTCAATAGCCGCATTAGAAAAGAAAACACCAGCATCTGTAGCTGCTTGCTTTAATAGAGTTTCATTTACCAAGCTTTCAACAGCAGAATCACGTAATAATTCATCTTTAATCATAGATGAATCAAAATTTTCACCAAACTGGGCTTGTAGTCGGCGCTTTTGCATTTGCACCATTTGCTGCACTTGGAATTCACTGATTTCTTCTCCATTCACAACTGCAGGTGCGTCATCACCGCCACCTAGAGCGACAATACTTTCAATACCGAATAATGCGAATGTTAAAATTATGAGACCAACGATGATCTTTGCGGCAATTCCTTTAGAGCCATCACGAATAGCTTGCAGCATGAAAACAACCAACCTTTCTTAGAATTCTTCTTACTAGATAACAAAAAAGCGCACCAAGCTGATGCGCCTTTTTATATTCAAATATATATACGACCGAAGTCGATTTGAATATTGCTTAGTTTACCGCATCTTTCAATGCTTTACCTGGTTTGAAACCAGGTACTTTCGCTGCAGCGATTTGAATTGGCTGACCAGTTTGTGGATTACGACCAGTACGTGCTGCACGCTCTTTAACCGCAAAAGTACCAAAACCTACTAGTACTACTTGATCACCGTCTTTTAATGCATTAGTGATTGCATCGACAGTGGCATCCAAAGCACGACCAGCGGCTGCTTTTGGAATGTCTGCAGAAGCTGCAATCGCATCAATTAGTTCAGATTTATTCACACGTATCCCCTTTACCAAGATTGGTTATTATAGATGTAAACCGGTATCGCTAAGCGCTGTAGCATAGACCTAGATAGAACGCTGAAAGGTATACCAGCGCCAAGGTGAGTGTCAACCGCTTAGTTAGTTTTATACTTAATGAGTACTCAATCGATTCTGTTGATTTTGCTGGGTTGCCGCTTCCTTTTCAATAACTGAAGCAACATTTTTTTCAAGATTTCCCGCTAATGCCACATCTAGAACCTCATCAACCCATTTCACTGGGATAATTTCCAGTTCTTGCTTGATATTATCCGGAATTTCCTTCAAATCACGCTCGTTCTCTTCAGGGATCAATACAATTTTAATACCGCCTCTGTGGGCGGCCAGTAATTTCTCTTTTAAACCACCAATGGCTAACACTTTGCCGCGCAATGTCACCTCACCTGTCATTGCCACATCGGAACGAACCTCTGTATTGGTAATGACTGACATAAGCGCTGTTACCATGCCCACACCCGCGCTTGGGCCATCTTTTGGCGTGGCACCTTCGGGTACGTGAATATGCAAATCATGGGTTTCAAAGAAATCATGCGGCAATCCTAGGCCTTCAGAACGACTTTTGACTACCGTTAATGCAGCTTGAATGGATTCCTGCATAACATCCCCAAGTGAGCCTGTTTTAACAATTCGCCCTTTACCCATGGAAATGGCCGATTCTATGGTTAAAATTTCACCACCCACAGACGTCCAAGCCAAACCTGTTACTTGCCCTACCTGATTTTCTTCTTCAGCCAAACCGTAGCGGAATTTTTGAACACCAAGGTAATGCTCGATTTGCTCGGGTTTAATTTCGCTATCAAGCTCACCCGGTTTAGCCATCACATTTTCTTTAACAACTTTGCGGCAGATTTTAGCCATTTGACGCTCTAACCCACGAACACCCGCTTCTTTTGTGTAGTGACGAACAACATAGCGCAGACTTTCTTCTGGAAGTTTTAGCTCAGACTCTTTAACGCCGTTGTTTTTCATTTGCTTAGGCAGCAAATAACGCTGACAAATATTCACTTTCTCATCTTCGGTGTACCCTGGAATACGGATAATTTCCATACGATCCAAAAGCGGACCCGGAATATTCATGCTATTAGCCGTACAAACAAACATCACATCGGACAGATCAAAATCTACTTCTAAATAGTGGTCGTTGAAGCTGCTGTTTTGCTCAGGATCCAAGACTTCCAATAATGCACTAGCTGGATCACCACGATGATCCATACCCATTTTGTCAATTTCATCCAATAAGAACAGTGGATTTTTAACCCCTACCTTGTTCAACTTTTGGATTAACTTGCCAGGCATGGACCCAATATAAGTACGTCTATGACCACGAATTTCAGCCTCATCACGTACACCACCTAAAGCCATACGCACATACTTACGATTGGTAGCTTTAGCGATGGAACGACCCAGTGAGGTTTTACCAACACCTGGAGGACCGACTAAACACAAGATATTACCTGTGGATTTTTTAACACGTTTTTGAACTGCCAAATATTCCAAGATACGATCTTTTACTTCATCAAGACCATAATGATCTTGATTCAATATTTCATCGGCTAGATCAATATTACTGCGAACCTTGCTCTTAGACTTCCAAGGCACACCTAGCATCCAATCCAGATAGCCTCTAACGACAGAAGCCTCAGCTGACATAGGTGACATCATCTTTAATTTGTTTAATTCAGATTCAGCCTTTTCTTTGGCCTCTTTAGGCATACCGGATTCATCAATTTTATTTTGAAGATCTTCCAGTTCATTTGGCACATCATCCATGTCACCCAATTCTTTTTGAATGGCTTTCATTTGCTCATTCAAATAGTATTCGCGCTGACTTTTTTCCATTTGTTTTTTAACGCGACCACGAATACGCTTTTCGATATCAAGTAGATCTACTTCAGACTCAATTAAAGCCATTAGATGCTCTAAACGATCACGCTCTGACACCATTTCTAGAATGGCCTGTTTCTCATCCAATTTCAGAGACAAATGCGCCGAAATGGTATCCGCTAAACGACCCGCCTCCTCAATACTTTCAATTGATGCCAGCACCTCACTAGGCACTTTTTTGCTCATTTGAACAAATTGATCAAACTGCTGTGTAACTGCCTTAACTAGAACGCTTTGCTCTCTTTCAGCTAGCGACTCAATTTCAAGTGGCGATGCGTCAGCTTGATAGAACTCATCACCTTCTGCGAAATTCGTCACCTCGGAGCGATACAGGCCTTCGACCAATACCTTTACGGTACCATCTGGCAATTTAAGCAACTGCAATACCGTAGCCACTGTGCCTACGCTATAGATATCCTCATGAGTAGGCTCGTCAGTAGAGGCATTTTTTTGAGCAACTAAAAGAATTTTCTTTTCACCATCCATTGCTGATTCCAAAGCCTTAATAGACTTATCACGACCAACAAATAATGGGATTACCATGTGTGGATACACGACGACATCGCGTAATGGAAGAAGAGGAAGCGTTTCTATAGTCATAAATTACCTTGTGCTTAACAGCGCACTTAACATTGAGACTAAGATGGGGACAAAGCGAATAATTTACAAGTCTTAAAAGCAAAAAAAGGGGCCTAAGGCCCCTTTAATCGATTTTATGCATCATCAGGTGCGACTTTCGCACTTTCAGTTGATTCATAAATAAACAGTGGCTCACTGTCTCCATTAATAACCGTATCATCGATTACTACTTTGGACACATGCTCTTCTGATGGAATTTTATACATACTGTCTAGCAATATGCCTTCCATTATTGAACGCAGACCACGCGCACCGGTTTTACGTTCCATGGCCTTCTGCGCAACTGCAGACAGGGCAGTGTCACGAAACTCTAAATCCACATCTTCCATTTCAAATAGAGCCTGATACTGTTTAACAAGAGCATTCTTAGGCTCCACTAAAATTTGGATTAGCGCCGCTTCATCCAATTCATCCAGAGTTGCTACCACTGGCAAACGACCAATGAACTCTGGAATTAAGCCGTATTTCACAAGATCCATTGGCTCTACAGTTTTAAGTAAAGACCCTACTGATTTTGTGTCATCTTTAGCTTTAACAACCGCATTAAAACCAATACCGCTTTTCTCGGTGCGATCACGAATAATTTGGTCTAGTCCAGCAAACGCACCACCGCAAATAAACAAGATATTTCCGGTATCAACCTGCAAAAACTCCTGTTGAGGATGCTTACGACCACCCTGAGGGGGAACGGAAGCCACTGTGCCTTCAATCAGTTTCAATAATGCTTGTTGAACACCTTCACCACTAACATCGCGTGTAATTGATGGATTATCCGACTTGCGAGAAATCTTATCGATTTCATCTATGTAGACAATGCCTCGCTGGGCTTTATCAACATCATAATCACATTTTTGCAAAAGCTTCTGAATGATATTTTCAACATCCTCACCCACATAGCCTGCTTCAGTAAGTGTTGTGGCATCTGCAATTGTAAATGGCACATTTAATAATCGAGCCAATGTTTCAGCTAGAAGTGTTTTACCACTACCAGTTGGACCAATTAACAGAATATTACTCTTAGTGAGTTCGGTAATACCTTTCTTACCTTCGCCGTGACGCAAACGCTTATAGTGGTTATAAACCGCAACAGAAAGAACAATTTTCGCACGGTCTTGACCAATGACATATTCATCAAGGGTTTCTTTGATTTCTTTAGGTGTCGGTAAGCGATCAGAAGGAGCCTCCCCCTGACTTTCTTGTACCTCTTCACGAATAATATCGTTACAAAGGTCGACACATTCATCACAAATAAAGACGCTCGGGCCCGCAATCAGCTTACGAACTTCGTGCTGACTCTTCCCACAAAAAGAGCAATACAGCAACTTGCCCTTATCGTCTTTATTGTTTGATTCGTCGCTCATTCGACTTCCTCATATTTACAGCAATTATCTTAAGATGTTGCTTAATGGCGTAAAATTCAAGCCTTTTGGGCCATTAGCCACTACTAAATCGTTTTAACCTAAACGCTTCTCAAGCACTTCATCTATTAAGCCATACTCTAAAGCTTGTTGTGCATTCATGAAGTTATCACGCTCAGTATCAGCTGCAACCTCTTCATAACTACGACCAGAATGAGTCGCTAAAATTCGATTCAAACGCTCTTTTGTATCTTTAATATTTTCAGCGTGGATCAAGATATCAGTTGCCTGACCTTGAGCACCACCACTTGGCTGATGAATCATGACTCGACTATTAGGCAAACAAAAACGCTTACCCTTCTCACCAGCAGCTAATAAGAACGCACCCATACTACAGGCTTGTCCAATACAGATTGTATTAACATTAGGCTTAATAAATTGCATTGTGTCATAAATAGACATACCAGCTGTAACCGAACCACCTGGTGAATTTATGTACAGATGAATATCTTTCTCTGGGTTTTCAGCTTCCAAGAACAACAGCTGAGCAACCACTAAATTGGCCATATGGTCTTCAACCTGGCCAACTAAAAAAATAACACGCTCTTTTAATAGACGTGAGTATATATCATATGAGCGTTCGCCACGGGCAGTTTGCTCGACTACCATTGGCACTAGGCCTGACATTTGGATAGCTGGATCCTGGGCGGCCAGAAGATCTTTCATGCGTTATCTCCGTCAACGACATCAGAAAAAACAGCCGTTATCTTTGGATAACAGCTGTCTTATGAGTGTAGCTTGTATGCTGCCAGATTGGCAGTAGAAATGATTATTGGGCGCTATTTGCCGCTTTAATCACTTCTTCATAGCTGCTGTCTTTTTTAGTTACATTCGCTTTAGCTAAGATGGTTTCAACAACCTGCTCTTCTAATGCCAATGCTTCTAGTTGAGCGCGTTGTTCTTTGTTCGATTTATAGAACTCTTTAACTTGCTCTGGATCTTGATAAGTTGAAGCCATATCTTCGATAAGTGCTTCCACTTTAGCATCATCAGCTTTGATTTCTAGCTGTTCAATCGCTGCATTGATCAATAGACCTAATTTCACACGACGCTCAGCTTGAGGCTGGAACAATTCTTTAGGCAGCATGCCCGGTTGGAACTGTTGACCACCACCAAATTGCTGGAATGCCTGCTCTTGAAGACGCTGAATCTCTTGATCAATTAGAGCAGCTGGCACGTCTAGAGTGTTTTGCTCTAAAAGACCTTCAAGGGCTTGGTTCTTAGTGTTACGTTGAATAGCTTGTTTTAGTTCACGCTCCATATTGCTACGAACGTCTTTACGGAAAGCATCAACATCTTCAGCTTCTACACCGAACAATTTAAAGAAATCTTGATTCAATTCAGGGAGCTCAGATGCTTCTACTTGATGAACCTTGATTTTGAATTCTGCATCTTTACCCGCTAACGCTTCGCTTTGATACTCAGCTGGGAAAGTTACCTTGATCGTGCTTTCATCGCCTGCTTTAAGACCAATAATTTGATCTTCAAAGCCAGGAATCATGCTCTTTGAGCCAAGAGTCAAGCTATAGCCTTCAGCCTTACCGCCTTCGAATGCTTCACCATCAACATAACCGTCAAAGTCGATCTTAACTTTATCGCCATCTTTAGCAGCTTCTTGGGTCTCAGCAAATTTAGCTTGCTGTTTACGTAGAATATCTACCATGTTGTCTAAATCAGCATCGGTTACTTCAGATGCTAATTGCTCAACATTGATTTTATCTAGACCAGATACTTCTACCTCAGGATAAATTTCAAAAGTAGCAGCGAATTGGAAATCTTTGCCTTCTTCATCCACTAATGGCTCTACAGATGGCATGCCAGCTGGGTTCAACTTCTCTTGAGTTACAGCCTTGATGAAACCTTGTTGCATTTGCTCGCCCAGAACCTCTTGACGAACACCTTGGCCATAGCGCTGTTTAATAACGCGCATTGGGATTTTTCCTTTACGGAAACCGTCGATACGAGCGGTACGAGAAACTTGATCCAAACGCTTAGCAATTTCTTGCTCTACGTCAGATGCTGGAATATCGATTACAAGCTTACGTTCTAAGCCTGCCAATGTTTCTACAGAAACTTGCATGAATGCCTCACACACAAAATACAGAAGCTAGTGAATTTTAGGGTTCGTTACTCTATTGATCTGAACCTAGGGAATCAAGCAGTTTTTTGGTTCAAATCGAGGTTATTGGCGAATTATACCCATATTTGATTGAATAACGACCTTTACAACTGTTTTTTTATACAGTACTGTTCAACCAACCAGTAAAACACTGTACAAATAAACAGGTCTAAATATGAGTGCATTACTTCAAATGGAAACTGAAATCTCTCAACATCACTGGATGCTTTGGATTTCTCCAACAAAAGATCAAATCAAGCAAATCAAGCAGCTGCCCTATTCGGATCAACAGCGTGTACTAATGCTACACCCTAAAAAACCAGAGCAGTTATGCAATGCTTTAGAGCTGGCAATTACCAGTGGGAATTACCAATCCATCACTTTAGAGAGAGAAATCATACCGACTCATCAGCAGCCAACGCTCGAGCTGCTAGCCATTCGTAACCAAACACACATCAACTGGCTTGGCCGTCGCAATCAAATGAACAGCGCAAGCCAATTGACTCTCATCTAATTAATTTTTTAAAGCTTGGATTTGCGCTTCCACGCGAGCCACGTCTTCTTGTGTATCAACCCCATGACCTGGGGGTTGATCTATCACAGCCATATGAATTTTAACGCCATAACACAGCGCTCTAAGCTGCTCTAGACATTCCGCTTGCTCTAGAGCCGTCATTTCCATCTTTGCGTACTCTTGCAAGAACGACACACGGTAGCCGTACATGCCAATGTGACGATAAACAGGAGCCAATTGCGTAATTTCATCCTGCCCATGCTTATACAAGTCTCGATCCCACGGAATCGGCGCACGACTAAAATACATGGCAAAACCCGAATTATCCAAAACCGTCTTTACTGCATTGGGATCAAACGCCTCATCAGCGCTGCGAATAGGCGTACACAATGAAGCCATTCCAGCTTGCGGATTATCTAACAACCCTTTCGCCGTTAATTCGATTAACTCTCGGGGAATCAGCGGCTCATCTCCCTGAACATTCACAATCACATCATCTGCTTGCCAGCCAAGCTTGGCAGCCACCTCGGCTATGCGCTCAGTTCCGTTTTCATGATCAACGGATGTCATTACAACATTAGCACCAAAGCCTTTAGCTACATCAAAAATGCGCTGATCATCTGTTGCTACAACAATATCTTCAATACCTGTTGCCAACGCACGCTCGTATACATGTTGAATCATTGGCTTGCCAGCAAGCTCAATTAGCGGCTTACCAGGTAATCGACTGGAACCATAACGAGCAGGAATCACTATTTTATAATTCGACACAACTACACCTTACTTACTTATTAACCTGTTTCTCTTCAAATTCAGGCAGCATGGCTTTTATATAAGCCTGCTCTAAATCCATTCGACTAGACAAAATTATATCTGCTACTTCTCTAGCCACACCTTTACCACCACCGACATTCGTCACCACGTCGGCATAAATCTTAACCATTTCATAAGCATCATTGGGCGCAATTGAAAGCCCTATTTCTCTCATAACTTTCAAGTCAATCACATCGTCACCGCAAAACGCCACCTGCTCAAATTCAAGATTCAATTTTTGCGTGAGTTCAGAAAGTGCCTCTAGCTTGTCCTTACATTTGAGATATGAATACTGAATACCAAGATCTTCGATGCGTTTTTTTAACGGTAGAGACTCTTTTGCACTAATCACTGCCACTGCGATGCCATAGGTTTGCAGCAATTTAATTCCAACACCATCTTTAACATTAAAATGCTTAACTTCTTCCCCTTTTGGGCCATACACAAGCGTCCCATCCGTCAGAACACCATCCACATCAAAAATGACAAGGGAAACCAATTGTGCTTTTTCTTTTATTTGATTCGGTAGCATCATAACTTTCACCCTAGTGTTTAACTTTTATATGGCGGTTGTATTCATCATCATATCGGACAATGTCATTTTCATCCAAAACAGAACCACTTTGTACTTCGATAATCTCAAGCACACTCGCTTGCTCATTTTTCAATCTATGCTTTTGTTTACGAGCTACGCTGACAGCTTGGCCTTCTACAAGTACTAACTCTTGCTCATCTAATTGTATTCTTGCTTCGCCTTTGACCACCACCCAATGCTCTTGTCGATGATCATGGCTTTGCAAAGAGATCTGACATCCAGGAAATACCTGCAAATGCTTAACAACATAATTGGGGGATTGAGCCAGCACTTTAAATTGCCCCCATGGACGATGGATATCAATACGATTCAAAAGATCTGTTAATTTATGAGCAATGAGAAAATCCGATATTTTAGACATATCCGCTAACTTATCTTTATCTGCCATCATCACCACATCATCATCTTCCACCAATACCATTTCATGATCGGTAAAGGCCAAAACGGTTTTACCGGAAGAAAAGACACTGCTTGACGGGTGATTAAGTTTTTGCCGTCTTTTAATTAATGACGGCCATGAACCCAGGTCATCCCATTCACAATCTAAAGGTACGACCTTTAACTTACCGTGTTTTTCTAGTACACCCACATCAAAAGATAAAGGCACAACCTTGTTATATTCTGCACCTATGAAAGTGAATCCATATTGATCAAATGATTGAGCATAGGCTTGCTCAATCAGAACCAATGAGCTGGGACAATACTGTTTTAAAGCATCATAAACCGCTTGAGCTTTAGCCAGAACAATACCGCCATTCCATACAATATTACTTTTCTCAATTAAAGATTGCGCCCTGTCCTCATCAGGCTTTTCTATGAAAGACTGAACAGGATGAGCAGCAGAACCCAATTGGTATTCAATATATCCGTACTGGGTTGCAGCGTATGATGGGGTCACCCCTAACAATCCAATTTCATCTGATTCCAATGCCGCACTAAGATGATTTACCGCACTGAGAAATGCTTGTGTATCAGCAACAAAATGATCAGCAGGCACAACCAGCATTGAGGCATCAGGGTTTATTTTGAGCACCTCTAAACAAGCAATGGCGACTGCACCCAAGGTGTTTCGCGAACTCGGCTCAAGCAACACATTAGTCGACTCATGAAAGTCATGGTCCAGTTGGTGCTGAAGTAGAAAACGATGCTCTGCTTGCGCAATGATTAAAGGCATTTCAGAGCTACATAGACGCACACGAGCAAGTGTACTTTGAATTAGAGTTTCACCCGAATCCAACACATCTAAATATTGCTTCGGGTGATTTTGACGAGATAACGGCCATAAACGCGTTCCACTACCACCGGCAAGGATCACAGGATATATGGCCATGGTTTTACTCTTGATCGTTATTTAATTGATCTTCAATTTGCTGTGCGACATCACGATACTTCTTATCCAGCTTTTTCATGGCTTTCTTAGAAATACCGCCTAACACATCCACTGCATGACGAACTCGAGAACGGGACATATCAGGACCTATGATCTGCATACTATCCAGTACTGAGAAAGAGTTTGCCGTACCTGCAATGGCCACAAAGAAACCAAATAGAAAGTCCTTCGGTTTAACACCTTCAATCTTAGCCAGAGCAAATAGGCGCTGTTGAATTTCAGGTTTCTGCCAATTACGAATGGCTTCTAACTGCCACAAACCCATTTGTAACAACTCAACCATTTGATCTTGTTCTATGGATTTATGCGCAAAATCTTCAACCGTTAACGCTGGCATGCCAGACAATAAAAAGCCGGCTAAAGGCACTACATCACTAAAACGCTCAACACGAGGCTGGATATGTTGGACAGCTGGCATCAAGGTATCTTTATTAAGACCCCACTTCACAAACTGCTCAACAAACGCTTCTTCAGAAAGATCGCGAATCCATTGACTATTCAACCAACTCAATTTTTCTTGATCAAAAATCGGACCGCCAAGCGAAACACGTTTGATGTCGAAATTTTCAATCATTTCATCGCGGCTGAATTGCTCACGCTCATCAGGCATAGACCAGCCCATACGACCAAGATAGTTAAGCAGTGCTTCCGGCATGAAACCCATGCGCTGGTAATACAAAATACTGGTTGGGTTTTTACGTTTACTTAATTTGGATTTATCAGGGTTGCGCAATAACGGCATGTGACACAAAACAGGCATATCCCAGCCAAAGTATTTGTACAGTAGCTGGTGTTTAGGCGCAGAGCTTAACCACTCTTCACCACGAATAACGTGAGTGATTTCCATCAAATGGTCATCCACAACATTCGCCAAATGATAGGTCGGCATGCCATCTGATTTCATCAGTACCTGACAATCAACCATGCCCCAATCCATCTCAATGTCGCCACGCAACATATCATTGAAAGTACAAGCACCTTCTTCTGGTACGTGCATGCGCACAACATAAGGAGCATTAGCGGCTTCACGCTCTGCGATCACTTCATCAGCAAGCTTCAAATCACTGAATTTAAGTGCTGAGAAACCGCCTTCTTCTTGCTTTTTAACACGTAACTCATCCAGCTCGGCTGCGGTACGGTAGCATTTAAATGCATGACCAGCAGCCAATAGTTTTTCGATATGTTCGGCATAAATAGCACTGCGCTCACTTTGACGATACGGGCCCTTATCACCTCCCACATCTGGACCTTCATCCCAATCCAGACCCAACCAGCGAAGACTGTCATAAATGGACTGCTCAGACTCTAAAGTACTGCGCGTCTGGTCTGTATCCTCAATACGCAGAAGGAATTCACCGCCATGCTGACGGGCAAACGCTAAATTGAATAAAGCAATATAGGCCGTGCCGACATGTGGATCACCAGTAGGGGATGGCGCGATACGGGTACGAACAGTCATAAGAATCCTGAGAGGTGCTGCAAAAGGCGTGAATTATAGGCCCTATAAGGACTTTGGCCAATATCAAACCCTGAACTATGCTTAAAATAAACCCCGAAGGATCGCTGCACTCAATGCTTTATCAGATATTTCTCCTGCTTATGCTGGTATCCTGCGCAGCGAACGCCTCCCAGCTAGACAATCAGGACCTACAACGGGTTAATGAGCTTTGGGTCTATAAAGACCACAACCATCATTTTAATCAGCAATCCATCCAATCAATTGATCCGAGCCTGTGGCAACACATAGACCACCCCAATATCAATCTGGGCTACCAAAGTGCAACAGTTTGGCTGAAATTCAAGCTTACCAACACGACTCCAAAGCCACTTACGCGCCTGATCGACATAAACTACCCTCTGCTAGATTACGTCACCTTGTACCAGGTGATGGATTTAGATAAGACGAGAATACTGTTAGAAAGTGGCGACAGCTTGCCATTTAGCTCCCGAAAAATTAATCATCCCAACTTTGTTAGCGAAATCGATCTTGCTGGCAATAGCGAAGCCTCTTTTTTGTTAAAGGTAAAAAGCAATGCACCGATACAAATGGAGATTAAAATCTGGGAAAGTGACAGCTTCCAATTCTTTTATCGAAGCAAAGCCAGCTTAACGTTTTTATACTTAGGAATCTTACTCAGCACCGCATTATTCAACTTAGTTGTTTTCCTTTTCATCAAAGAAAGAACCTACTTAATTTACGGCGTTTATGCCGGCAGCTTCGCATTATTAATGGCCTCTCAAGATGCCATTTTATTCGAATACATATTCCCCAACCATCCGGCTTATCACAACTGGTCCCAACTGATTTTGGGAGCAGCCACCCTTTCACTTACCTGTTTGTTTAATTTAGTGTTCTTACAACTAAACAAACAAGATAAAGGTCGTTTACTGTATATCTTCAGCTTTATACCTATAGGAATAATTTTAAGCGGGTTTGCTATCGACTACGCTTTTGCCATTAAAGCACTCGTGCTCAGCATTATTATTATTGTTCCCGCTTGCTTCATAATCGGTTTTATTCATTCGAAACAAAATGAGAATCGCGGCTTTTATCTTATTGCCTGGACCTGGCTATTAACTGGTGTGGTTATTTTTGCCTTGGCCAAGCTGGGCATATTCCCTTTCAATCTTTTTACGAACCACGCAATTCAATTAGGTTCAACACTAGAATTGCTAACATTTGCAATTGCTCTTGCCAAACGCTTACACACTGAAAAGGAAACACGCATACAAGCACAACAAATCATCATTGATAGCTCACGACAAAGTGCAATGCTACAGCAAGAGCTGCTATACAATGCCACGCATAATGATGTAACAGGATTACCTAATCGCAATCACTTCAGCTCATGGATTGACCAACACATAAAGCAGCAAAAAGGCTTTACAGTAGTACTAATGCGCCTATCACGTATAGCTGAACTCGATAAAACACTGGGAAGAAAAATCAGCAACTATGCATTAGAGCAATTCGCTTTAATACTAAACAGTGAAATACAATCACTTACCGATATTCAATGCATTGATATCCAAGAAGACTTTTATGCAGCCAACCTAAGTAATAGCACACTAGGGTTTGTGATTAACACACAGGATCCTGACATCATTAAAAAGGAATTAATTTATCTTCAGGAAACCATCAACCAACCCATTAACATTAATGAAATGCAAATCGATCCATGGGTATTAACCGGCTTTGCACGATACCCTGAGCACGGCACAAACTCGCAAATGCTTTTGCGAAATGCAGGCATCGCACTAGACAGCTCCCATAATGGCGACCATCAAATCTGCAGCTACCATCACAATCTTGATACATACAATGAAAGACGCTTAACACTCATTAACGAGTTAAAAGCAGCCGTTGCCAACAATGAAATGGCCCTGCACTATCAGCCGTTAATTTGTACAGGCAACAAACAGATTATAGGCGCCGAAGCTTTGATCCGCTGGCCACATGCAGAATACGGCACCATCATGCCGGATGAATTCATAGAGATAGCTGAACAAACTGGCATCATACAGGCTCTTAGTCTTTGGGTGTTTAAAAGCGCTTTACACCAGTTAATTAATTGGCAAAAAAACAACCCCGACTTTTTAATGTCCATCAATATCAGTACTCATAATATTCAGGATCCGCATTTCATATCTGCGCTATCTTTAATCATTAACGACCACAAGCACCTCACTAAAAATATGATTTTAGAAATCACCGAGTCGCAAATGATGAGTGACACCTTGCACGCATTTAAAAACCTGTGGACTTTAAGTGAAATGGGGTTCGTGATCGCCATTGATGACTTTGGCACGGGCTACAGCAATCTAGGACACCTAAAAAAATTGCCGGCCAACGAATTAAAAATAGATAAAACCTTTATTCTTAATCTTGAAGATGACAACCAAAATCAAGTGCTGGTACAAACAGCTATTCACATGGCCCATAACCTAGGCATGAGTGTCGTTGCCGAAGGGGTGGAATCAGAACGCTGCTATAAGCTTCTAAAAGACATGGGCTGTGATATGTGCCAAGGCTACCATTTCAGCCGCCCTGTACCCGCAGAGCAGTTCAACTCACTGATGAAGCAGGTAATGACCCTATAATCAAAATACGCTAAAATGCGCCGCCTTA
>JABXIK010000022.1 GCA_013373125.1 Gammaproteobacteria bacterium
CCTGAACTTTGGAATATCTACAACGGCAAAGTGAATCCAGGTGAAAGCATTCGTGTATTCCCACTTTCAAACTGGACCGAGCTGGATATCTGGCAATACATCTACTTAGAAAACATCGAAATTCCAGGCTTATACCTTGCAGCAGAACGCCCAGTGGTTGAGCGTGATGGCATGCTGATCATGGTAGATGATGAGCGTATGCCGCTAGAAGAAGGTGAAGTGCCGCAAAACAAAATGGTGCGTTTCCGTACGCTAGGTTGTTACCCATTAACCGGTGCCGTGGAATCAGAAGCGGCTACGCTACCCGACATTATTCAAGAGATGTTGTTAACCACTACCAGTGAACGTCAAGGTCGTGCCATTGACCATGATTCATCTGGCTCTATGGAAAAGAAAAAGCAAGAGGGTTATTTCTAATGTCACATCAGTCAGATTTAATTGCAGAAGATATTCTTGCTTATCTTAAGCAACACGAAAATAAAGAGCTATTGCGCTTTTTAACCTGTGGTAACGTGGACGATGGTAAGAGTACTTTAATTGGTCGTTTGCTTTACGATTCAAAAATGATCTTTGAAGATCAGCTAGCCGCCATCGAAAGCGACAGCGTGAAACACGGCACAACTGGCAACAAAGTTGACTTAGCGCTTTTAGTTGATGGTCTTGCTGCTGAGCGCGAACAAGGTATTACCATTGATGTGGCTTATCGTTATTTCTCCACCGATAAGCGCAAATTCATCATCGCCGACACACCAGGGCATGAGCAATACACGCGCAACATGGCAACCGGTGCATCGACTTGTGATCTTGCCATCATCCTTGTGGATGCTCGATACGGTGTTCAAACACAAACTAAGCGTCACAGTTTCATTGCATCACTACTAGGCATTAAGCACCTGGTGGTTGCCGTAAACAAAATGGATCTACTGGATTTCAGCGAAGACAAATTCAATGAAATTAAACAAGACTATTTGGAGTTTGGTAAAGAGCTAGGGCTTACAAACGTAAACTTCGTGCCTCTATCTGCATTGGATGGTGATAACGTAGTAAACCGCTCTACACGCAGCCCTTGGTATCAAGGCCAAACGCTAATGGAGATTCTTGAAAGCGTTGAAATCAATGCCGATCGCAACCTAGAGAATTTCCGTTTCCCTGTACAATACGTGAACCGTCCGAACTTAGATTTCCGTGGTTTCTGCGGCACAGTTGCCTCCGGTATCGTACGCCCAGGTGATGCCATCACTGCGCTGCCTTCTGGCAAAACCTCAAAAGTTAAGAGCATCGTTAACTTCGATGGCAACATGCAGGAAGCCTTCATCGATCAAGCGGTCACCCTGACCCTTGAAGATGAAATCGACATCAGCCGCGGCGACATGATTGTTAAAACCGCAGACTTACCCCAAACCAGTAAGCAAATTAACGCTGACATCGTGTGGATGAGCGAAGATGCCATGAAGATCGGTAAGCAATACGATCTTAAATTTGCGTCCACGCCTAACACGGGTACCTTCTCTAAAGTGCATCACCGTGTGGATGTGAACACATTAGAAAAACACGACAGCAAAGAATTACAATTAAACGAAATTGGCTTATGTGAAGTCACCCTAAACAAAGCCGTTGCGTTTGATGCTTACAAAAAGAATCGAGCCACAGGCGCGTTCATCGTCATCGACCGTTTAACCAACGTCACCGTTGGTGCAGGCATGATCGTAGGTAGCGCGGATACACAAAGTGGTGAAGCACTAACTGCCGTTTCTGGCCAAGAAAAAGCGGATCGCTTCGATCAGAAAGCGGCGTCCATCGTTCTAACCGGTAGCAATAAGCATGTATTAGCCGGTGCTCTGGACCGCAAGCTCTTTACCCTAGGTAAAGCAGCGGCGCTAGTGAGCAAGGACGATCTAGGCGAGAACAATGCAGACGATACCGCACGCATTCTTAAGCAAGCGGGTTTAATCGCATTGTGCACCTTTGAAGCCCAATCTGAAGTGGATTTAGTGATTGATGCTGATCACACCACTATTGATGCGGCCATCGCAGAAATTCAAGATAAAGGCATCATCTAACCCTTTGTTTTGATTATAAAAAAGCCTGCTAATGCAGGCTTTTTTTATGTGCCAAATACCGTAATATTTAGGTGGCGCATTAGGTCAGTTATTGTCCGAATTTACCTCTTTTTTCTGAGATTCAAACTCCGTATCCTATTGCGTTTAATAATAATATGAATAGCTGTTCACCTGAGCACTAAATGGCCACATTTAGCATGTAGAGCAGTACGAAACTCACTTAGTATCCGCTACAGCGTTTAATTCATTGGTTCGTGGTGCCATCGATACGGCATGAAACGTCAATACCTAAAATCGCTCCACGGCAATAATAAAAATCGAATACAAAAACTAGGCAAACAATAATAAAAGGAGCCTAAGAATGAAGCACCCTATGGTTAAAATCAGCGCCCTGAGCGCCTCCATTTTTGCAGCCAGCTCTGCAATGGCAGGTGGTTTTGATAACTCAAGCCGTGGCTTTGACATCATCTATGGTGATAACAATGTTATCACTACCAGCTATGGCCAAACTAAAGTGCCAATGAAAGCCAAGATTCAACAAGAAGCTGGCAGTTCTAATATTGTCGCATCAGGTGAAATACTAGACGATTTTACTCGCCCCCAACTTGGCACACGTTACCATGTTGCTGAAAACGTAAGTTGTGCTCTTCAATATGAAGTCCCTTTTAAAGCGGGAGTAGAATATAAAGATGACACTTTAGCATACGGCACAACTTCAGCTCCGATCAGAACTGTATACGATAGTGAATCTCTAACTGCTGCGTGTGGCTATGATATTGCTCTATCGACTGGCGTTCTAAAAGTATTCGGTGGCCCTAAATTGCAAAAAGTTTCAGGGTCGTTTACGGAAGATTTATTAACCGATGCTTTTGGCCTAACAGACTCGTCTGACAACTTAGCTGTTGAATTAGATGGCGGCACCGAAGCCGGTTTCATCGCAGGTATGTCTTTCTCCATTCCAGAGATCGCACTACGTGCATCGATTTTGTACCACAGCCAAATTGATTACACTGCTACTGGTACAATTAACTCTATCATTCCAGATCAAAATGCCGCAATTAACTTAGCTTTTGGTACAGAGTTCCAAACAACCGGTAAAGCTAAAACTTTTACTCCGCAATCTGTTGAGCTAGCCCTTCAATCTGGTATTGCCGAAGATACGCTAGCATTTATCAAAATGCGCTGGAGCGAATACGGAAAGCTAGCAGAGCTACAAGTTCAAGGTGGAAACGACGGTATTTCTGGTACCGATAATACCAACCTTGGCGGTGATGGCAGCGAAGTAACACTTCAACAACTTGCAGCGCTTAGCGAAAATGCTGACGCACTTATCAATCCTAATGTTGGGATGTTCTCTAACGATACCTTTGATTACAGTTTTGGTTTAGGTCGTCGTATCAATGATCAGCTATCTCTAGGGGCAAGTTTCTCTGGTTCTATTAAACTTGGTGGTAAGAGCTCAGATACTCCTGTCGGCGCTGACTCAACAAGCCTACGCCTACCTGGTGATACCTCTCACACACTATCATTTGGTGGTGAATATGCTGTTATGCCAAACCTAAAAGTAAACGGCGGCTTCGGATACACGTTCATAAACGATTATGTTGTTCAGACTAAAGCTGATGAAGATACTGGTGTAAGTGCCTACCGTGCTGAATTCAGCAAAACAGAAGCAACCAGCTTCCAGCTGGGCCTAACTTACGAAATCTAATTTCGTAAGCTCCAATAAAAAAACCGGCTTTTGCCGGTTTTTTTATTTCTAAATTACTAACCCATTATTTCAGCATTAATAATAAATCTTGTAACTGCTCCACAGCATCTTTACCCAAGCTGGTCAAATAGCCGCCATCGATTTGTGTCACCAAGCCTTTATCGAATAACCGTTTAGTCGCTTCAATATCCTCTAAAGCCGCATCATGTGAATGCACCTTTAGGCCTTCTTGATAAGTCGATTGATTGAACAATGCTAATATGGCGAGTTCTTGTGCTATTTCCGGTGTTAAACGCATCGTAAGCCTCTGTTGTTTTTATTCTACGCTTTCAATATAGGCCGCTCAGTTCAAACTTACCAGCGAAACATAAACACGTTGAGTACCTTGGGTTTAATTTAGAGCCTGGCTACGACCTAATATGTGTAAAAGCTGCACGCTATCACACTTGTCCCGCGAGTGTCTTGGCACACTTACCGCCTTCATCCTTTCACATCCTGTACCTGCGATCAAATGAAGCACTACTGTCTAAGGATAGGGAATATTCTCTTCAAGATTCAATTCCAAGCCCCAGCTAATTTCTAAGTATTTATCTTCGATTAAATTTACTCGGACCTAAAACAAGAAAACCCCAGCAGGACTAACTACTGAGGTTTTAAATGATTC
>JABXIK010000074.1 GCA_013373125.1 Gammaproteobacteria bacterium
AAAAAGCAGCTGATAATGGTATGGATGTTTTCCGTATTTTTGATGCACTTAACGATTTGCGCAATCTAGAAACCGCTATGTCAGCGGTGAAAAAATCTGGAAAGCATGCGCAAGGAACAATTTGTTATACAACCAGTCCTGTGCACACACCTGAATTATTTGTTAAGCAAGCAAAACAATTAAAAGATATGGGGGCTGACTCCATTGCTATAAAAGATATGGCGGGTTTGCTAGCGCCATTTCCTGCATATGATTTAGTTAAAGCTATTAAATCCGAAGTGGACTTGCCATTGGTGGTGCATAGTCATTCTACTTCTGGTTTATCCGCGCAATGTCAATTAAAAGCGATTGAGGCGGGTGCTGACCGCATTGATACCGCTATATCATCTTTTGCATTAGGTACCAGTCATCCGGCTACCGAATCACAAGTCGCATCATTAAAAGGCACGCAATACGATACAGGTTTAGATTTGGTTTTACTGTCTGAAATTGCAGATTACTTTCGTGAGGTGCGCAAAAAATATCAACAGTTTGAAAGTGAATTTACGCGTGAAGATGTGTCGGTTCAAATTAATCAAGTGCCAGGTGGCATGATGTCGAATTTGGCGAATCAATTAAAAGAGCAAAACGCATTGGATAAAATTCGTGATGTGTTTGCTGAGATTCCACGTGTTCGTGAAGATCTTGGGTATCCTCCGTTGGTAACGCCAACTTCGCAAATTGTGGGTACGCAGGCGGTTTATAATGTACTGTCCGGAGAGCGTTATAAAACCATTACAAATGAAGTGAAACGTTATTTGCTGGGGGGATATGGTCAGCCGCCGGCTGAAGTAAATGCAACGTTGCGCAGTAAAGCCATTGGTAAGGAGCATGTACTTGAAGGTCGTCCGGCGGATGAGTTGTCGCCAGAGCTGGAAAAATTACGCAAAGAAATTGGCAGCTTAGCGAAAAGCGAAGAAGATGTCTTAACCTATGCTATGTTCCCAGATTTAGGTCGTGAGTTTTTACAGCAGCGTCAAGATGGCACATTAACTCCTGAGCCTTTATTGTCGCCTGCGGACTCTAAAGCGTCTGCAGGAAAAATGGCCACAGAATTCAAATTGGATGTGCATGGTGAAACCTATGAGGTGGCTGTAACGGGAGTAGGTGATGCAGGTGGTAATAAGCGTAAGCTGTATATCTCACTGGATGGCATGCCTGAAGAAGTGACCTTTGAAGCTTTAAACGAATACGAGTCAGGTGCCAAAGGATCATCCCGTAAGAAGGTCAGTTCCCCAGGCCATGTTACTGCTACTATGCCGGGCAATGTGGTTGATGTGCTGGTGAAAGAAGGTGATAAAGTCAATGCGGGTCAGTCTGTCATGGTGATGGAGGCCATGAAAATGGAAACCGAGTTGCACACAGGTATAGCAGGTACTGTTAAGGCGATTCACGCTGCTAAAGGTGATCGAGTGACGCCGGGAGAGGTACTGATAGAGGTTGAATAACCACATAATAAAACAGGGCTCTTAAAGCCCTGTTTTATTAAATACGATGTGGATCCAGTTTAATATTAATTACGTTATGTCCCAAAGTCTCCATGGTTCCCTGGTAGCGTTGTTCGTAAGTGGAGGTGAACTCAAAGCGAAAGCAGCGATATAACTTCCATTGTCCGTTTGTATTTTTCCTCAAGCCTATTTTCTTAATATAAATATTGTCATCCAATAATGTGACATTAGTTTGTTCACAATATTGTTTGCATTTTTTATAGGCCGCTTGCTTGAATCCTCGGTCAAGCCACCAAAGCCAAGCCAATAAGCACAGAATTAAAAGCACAAATACATCAGATAAAAGCATACCGTCATCCTTGGGAATTCGTCTTCACTATAAGCTATTGGTGAATTTATAAAAGGGCGATTTCTTGTAGTCGCTTACTAATCAGTTGTGTGGCTTGTTGTGCGCGACGACTCATGCGATAAACGGAGACAAAGCTGTGCATGCAATCCTCTAGGTGGTCATGTTTAACAGGTATGTTTTGGCTATTTAAATGCTCGACTAATGTTATTCCATCATCACATAAAGGATCATGGCCGCAGGTTAGGATGTAGGTTTCTGGTAGGGGTGATAAATCTGAAAAAAGCAGGGGGCTTGCTAAAGGTAATTCTTTCTGCGCTTCATTGTTCAGGTAATGTTTACTGAAATAATCCATAAGTGTGTTGGTTAATAATACACCTTGGTTTGCATTTTTATAAGATTGTGCCAGGCCCCTTAGATCCATCATTGGGTACAGTAGATACAAAAATTTTGGCGAGATGATTGGGCTTATGTCTAACTCTGTTTGTGATTGAGGTATGCTCAATAAGAATGCCAAATACCCACCGGCACTGTCACCTCCGGCACCGAGTTTGTGGTCGGTTAAGCCTAGATCATCTAAATGTTGGCTAATCCAATTCCAAGCATGAATGGCATCTAAAATAGCCGTAGGGAATTTATATTTGGGTGCCAAGCGATATTCAACTGAGATAATCGGTGTTTGGCTGTCTTCGCATAGCTTGCGACACAATCGATCGTGGCTATTAATGCTGCCTATTACGCAACCGCCACCATGGAAGTAAATTAGAGCCTTTTGGTTTTTTGGTTTAACCTGAGTTGGGTAATAAACCCTGAGTTTCATTTTTCCCTGATCGTCATAGTCTGAAATTTTATAGTCTCTAATCTCTTTAATCTTGGTTTTCGGTATGCCTAGTATCCTATCTAAGCTGGTATAGCTGATGCGAGCCATGAATGGTGGCAGAGTGTGAATTGCGGGTAAATAATCTAATAATTTTGCAATTCGAGCTTGCTGGGGATCTAGGTGTGTCATGCGATTATTCTTATAAGGTTAAATTACATTGAGAATTGACTTGGCTTTGTTGTTTACTACGAGACGGTATAATCATTGAGTGAAAACTGCTTGCAAAGCTTACGGTATCGAAAGGTAAAGCTTGGCCAGTTAACTGTGTTTTTTCCGTCTTTTGTTTTGTACCAACTGGTACAGCCGTCGCTCCAAACGCTGCCGCTTAATTGATGTTGAATGCGCTGGTTAAATTGATTTTGAGTGTCCTGTTTTAAGTTGATAGTCTTGTGTTTTTCTTTTAAAACAGACTGGGTGGCCTTGATCGTGTAATGAATTTGGCTTTCTAGCATATATAAAATTGAGTTGTGCCCTAGATTTGTATTTGGACCGTATAGCATAAACATGTTTGGAAACTGATTGACGGTTATGCCGAGGTACGCTTCTGCACCTTTTGACCATACATTATTAAGGTTTACATGGTTTATGCCTGTGATGGTCATGGGTGATAAGAATTCAGTTGCTGTAAACCCTGTCCCCAGAATAATTATGTCCGCTGAATATTCATTGCCTATTTTATCAATGATGGCGTTTTCGTTGATGCAGCCAATGCCTGAGTTTACGATTTCAATATTGTCTTGATTGAGAGTGGCATAATAATTATTGGAGATAAGGATGCGTTTGCAGCCCATTGTGTAATCTGGCGTGAGTTGATTGCGTTTTTTAGGGTCGTTTATTTCTTTTTTCATGAATCGCTGCCATTGCCATTGCATGAGTGGCATTAGCCAGCGCATGGATGCAAATGCAACGAAGCGGCTTTCAAATAAAAGATAAGTTTTTAAACGACTTAATTTTAATAAAAGTGGGATGTTTTTGTATAAGCTCGTTTCCCATTCAGAATATTTACGATCTGGCTTGGGTATGACATAAGGTGCAGAACGTTGAAATAAAGTAATTTCTTTTGCTTGTTTGGCGATTTCAGGAATAAACTGGATTGCAGATGCGCCAGTTCCTATAACCGCGACTTTTTTGTTAGAGAAATCTGTATCGTGATTCCATTGTGCCGAATGAAATATTGGGCCTTCGAATATATCGATGCCATTGATGTTTGGGAAGGCTGGTCGATTTAATTGCCCTGTAGCGGTTATCAAAAACTGAGCCTGTATGCATTCACCAGTGTGATCAGTGATCTCCCATGTATGACATTCTTCATTGAAGCGAGCGGATTCTACGGTTTTGTTAAATCGAATATATGGCGTTAATTCGAACTTGTTTGCGCAGTCCCGTTGGTATTGGTGGATTTCAGCTTGCTGCGCAAATTTATAGAGCCAGTCTGCTTTGGGCGCAAATGAATAAGAATATAGGTGTGACGGTACATCGCAGGCTGCACCTGGGTATGTGTTGTCTCGCCAGCAACCACCTAGGTCTGAGGCTTTTTCCCATATCTCAAAGTCCA
>JABXIK010000069.1 GCA_013373125.1 Gammaproteobacteria bacterium
CCTGATACGGATTATGTGACGGTTTCCGGCGTATCAGGAGGCGGCGGTTTTAGTGCAGGCAGCGCCGGCGGCATGGCTCCATTTGATGATACTCGCTTAGCGATCGACACCAGCTGGGGGCATGAATGGCAACGCCTTATTCGCTCAAAATTCAGCGCCTATGTGTCCGTAGAGGGTGATTACACCGCTGTCGGCGGCGGTATCGCTTTAGAAAAAGACACAGAAGATAAAGCCTATACCTTTACAGCAGCCATTGGCGGCTCAGTGGATAAGGTCAGTCGCAGCAACGAACAGACGCCAGCGCCACTATCCCAAACCGACGACAATGTATTTTACGGTGCAGGCACCAAGAACACATACGACCTGCTTTTGGGTATGAGTAAGGTGATCAATCGACGCACCGCAGCCATGCTGAACTTCAGCTACAGCCGCTCTCTGGGTTATCACACGGACCCTTATAAGATGATCAGCGTAGCCGATATTGATGATGCCGAATTCACTACGCTATATGAAAGCCGACCGGAAGAACGCGAGCGCTACATACTTTACAGCAAAATTGTTCACGAACTGCCAAGCTCAGGCCATCACTTATCCGCCAGCTACCGCTATTACACGGATACATGGGACCTGAACTCCCACACATTTGAAGGCCACTACAGCTTCAATCTGAATGCCAAGCACCTTCTAGCGCCCTTTGCACGACTCTACCATCAAGAAGCGGCTAACTTTTATCAACGCACCATCCTCAGCGATGATGGCGTACTCGATAACTTACCCGAGTTTGCTTCTTCCGATCCGCGCTTAGGAAAAATGCTAAGCCTAACCGTGGGCAGCAAGTATCAATACAAAACCAGTGAAACTGGCTCCATCGATCTAAGGGTTGGCTACATCCACCGCCAATACACAGATGCGGTCATTGAAGATGACAACACGGTGTTTGTTACCCTAGATCTGGGCAAAGGCTTCGATTAAACCTTCCTTTTAAAAACCAAAAAGCCGTCATGAATCACCATGACGGCTTTTTATTGATTATTACGCCTTCTAGGAAGCTAACCTGGCAGATTATCCTCAAATGGCCTATCCCCATCAGGGTTATATGTGGCGTCTGCCGTTAACAACTCTGATTTCGTAGCACCAAAGTAAGCATAAATAGACGAGGCCACTGACATGGGCTCCCACTGGAGTTTTTCATCATCCGGTACCGTATATTGGTTATTGGTTTTACTGGAGCCTTCCCTATGGGTTGTACCAATGATTTGACCTAGCGCGGCTTTCTCTTTTGTTGGGCGCACACTGGCACCACCAAAGGTATACAGGTTTTGGTTATTGGCATGATCCCAACCACCGGAACCATTCAAGTTCACCAAACGCCCAAAATCACCAAACACATTAATAACGATATTACCCGTATCCACTCGGGTATTCCCTTTAATGGTCTGCACACTACCTTGCGCCGCTTTGATATGCGCCATGGCCGCCTTAATGGCTTCCATTACATCGTTCATACGATTCGGGTAACGATCAATACCGTTATTGTGATCATCCCAACCACCTAAACCAGGTGTACCTACTGCCATGTACAGGGTTTCAGGGTTATGTATCGCCAAGGTGACAGCGGCTTCTAACTGGCGTGCAAAATTGGTATTGGGATAGGTGACACCGAGTTTTTGGGCGCTTGAAGGAACAACCACATCGTTTCCAAACTCATCCTTAATGCGATTACCATTTTCATCCAATTGAAAATGCTGTAACAAATCCGCTAAATTTTTCATGCGACCTTCAAGTATGTTTCCATTTTCAAAGGCATCCCATGCAGCAGTAAACTTGGATGAATAAGATCCTAACTGGCCTTGTCTCGTATCCAGCAACGTACTTATTAACTCTTTTGAATCTGTATATGGATAACGCTCATTACGCGTATACGGATTATTGAAATCTTCATCCATAGTTAGTCCACGCAAAGGCAATGGAATTGCATTATCCGGATCCAATGCAAAAGTCTGACTCTCCCCTTCAAAGGAAACAAAGGGCAGTGTGAGTGACTCGATATCTGTAATGGTACTGCCATCACCTAATGTCACACCTTGATAGCTGGATTTATTCTGTAACAACATCAACGCCAAACGCGAACCAATACCAGGTGAGTTTTCGATATCGATGGTGCCCTTATGAGACATGAATATGCTTTCACGGTGAGAGCGCGTTGGACTCTTCTTCTTAAATAGCGTGCGGTAGACCGTCATATCACCAGCGGCAAGCATGTCTTCCATGTGAGTACCGCCCGCTTCTTTCCAAAATGCATTCGCGGTGATTTGACCATCATTAAAGCGTGAGCGGTTAGCGGGATCGTTATCAGTAGCCGCTTGCAAAATAGTGGCACGAAACGCGTTGTTCGCTGTGTAGTCGTTTTGTGAGTTGGCATTAATGTCCGCAATATTGGTGAGATTGCCTGCTAACTCTGATGCACCACCATACATGAAAATATTAATCACTTGCGGCATCACCGCAGGCTTGGTTACTGACACATTTGAGTACACAGGGCTCGCCGCGTAAGCACGATTTGCCAAGGCGGCCATGCTTAATCCCACAGGCAGCGCAGATGTCATTTTTAAAAAATCCCGTCTTTTCATGATCCGCTCCTACTGTACCGCTCGGTAATAATAAAATTCAGGTAAACGCGACATGTAATCCAACATCAAGCGTGCGTAATCATCCGTTAAGTTTTCCCAGTAACTATTACCATTGGTTTTGGTTGGACGCACCACACCAAATTCATCTTCGAATAGGAAATTGCGTCTTAGCCCTTCTGACACAAAAGCAGTACTTTCTTCTGTTGTGGCACGCCTCCCCATGGCGGTCATAAAGACAAAATCAACAAACTCGGCACCGCTTAAATTCTCAAGTTCGGGTTTTAAATTTTCGGTGCCTGCCACATAAAAGGCGCCGTTAATAATTTCAATGGGCGGCTCTCTTGGAATGGCGGCCTCGGTATAATCACGCACCTCTGGAAAACGCTCACCATCATAAGCTTTGGCATTGAGTAGAACAGACTCACGAATTCCTTGGTGATAAGTGGCAAAGCTCAACACATCCATTGGTAAGAATGGGGTGCGCCCGATCTTATAATCCATGGCTGCCCACCCCATATTGTGAACACCAACATTAATATTATTACCAGACGAGTCATACACTCGGTCCAGCACTGCCCTGTCTAAAGGGAAAGAATTGGATCTTGGAGTCCAATGCATGGCATGCAAAAAGTTAAACGCGTTTTCTTCAAAGCTTTTCGGGCGCTCACTTTCTAACAAAAATGTTTTGGAAAACATAATGGCCAAAAATACATCATCAAAAGTTTCTGGATTCGTAGCCGCCACATTTTTTACCACAGCTAATTTTTTCGCAGCGGACATACCATCTAAAAAGTAATTGCTAATCACTTCAATCAAGCGTGGAATTAACAACGGATGCCCTGCCACCACATCGTATAAATCATCGCAGTCATATACATACTGATTAAAAACTTTTACCGGCTCCGCTGTGCCGTACTGAGTATTGTCTCGCAGTAATTGGTAATCAGCGTCGTTATCTGTGAGGTACCATTCGCTACAGGCTTTACCACCATTAATCGTATTCTGTTGCTCTTCTGGCGTGTCATTAAACACACCTAAATACAGCTCAAACATTTCTAATGCATGGTTTTCTGGTGAACGCGATACACGCCAGCGAGACAAGTTGTGCATCCAACCTCTCACGATTTCACGCATGCTCTTACCTTGGGTTAATGACTTCTCCAGATATCCAAGCACACGATCCACATCTTGATTATTGGTGCTGTCCATTTCACGGGCAGGAGAAAACATAATGGTGTTAGCTAAAAAGAAACTCATCCACTGCACAAACTGATTGTGGCTTATCGGGTAAGTATGAGCTCGTGCCATAAAAATCTGGTGAGGTTCATTGTTATCAATATTGGTAAAACGAGCTGGAATAGATTCATCAATATCTTGTGTTTCAGGGTTATCCACCACCCCAAAAATATCTTGATTTAATGCCACGATCTCACTATTAGATAGATCACGTTGCAGTGCCGATTGCGTGCGATTAATAAAATTGGTGTATTGCACAACAGGATCATCTAACCCCTGTGTTAGATCGAAAAACTCATCCGCAGGAATGCCGCGGTACATGGTAGATAACACCTTGTTGGCCACCATAAATTGATCTTCTGGTGATAAGCCATCAAACTCGCTTTGCGATAAGGTAAAGCTGTGGCTTAAGGCCCCGCCCTCTCGATCATCGGCCTTATCTTGGGGGGAGCTCGGCTTACAGGCGGCCAAAGATATGCTGCAAAACAAAATCCCTATGCAAAGCCGTGCCTTGTTATTTACCATATTCTATACCTGTTATTGACTGGCCGCATTTCACATGGGCATAGCTGCGATTGTGCAGAATTCAATCCAATTGGACTGTGAAGAGGCCCACAAAGCCAATATTAAAATTGCATAACCTTACTAGGAGTTGGGCCTGAATGGACACGAGCACTCACTACAACCCTCATAATCAGCTCCATCAAGGGCAGTTCCAAGCCATGGCTAGCCCATGCCAAGTACTCATTGAAGCACCACACGAGTTTGATCCGTCTTCTCTTTTTCATAAGGTTCAACAAGAAGCCCTACGTATCGAACACAAGTTTAGTCGCTATCGAAGCGACAACCTCATGTACCGCATTAATCAACATGAATTATGTGAACTGGATGATGAAACCTTATCCCTTATGGATTTTGCCCAGCAATGCTATGAATTAAGCGATGGCCTGTTTGACGTGACATCTGGGGTTTTGAGGCGGATATGGAACTTTAAAACCCTGAAAGCGCTGCCCACGCAATCTCAAGTTGATGCCCTATTGCCACTCATTGGATTAGATAAGGTCTCTCGAAGTGGGCGTCAAATTCAATTACCTGAAGGCATGGAGATTGACCTTGGGGGCATTGGCAAGGAATACGCTGTGGATCGCTGCTGGCAGATCCTTCATGAACAGTGCCCATGGCCTTTTCTTGTAAATTTTGGTGGCGATTTACGCGTCAGCGGGCCTAGAAAACATGATCAATCTTGGCGTACAGGCGTTGAAAACCCTGACGGGCAGCAACCCACTGCAGTGCTTGAAATAAAAAGTGGCGCCATCACCACCAGTGGGACCGCCATGCAGCATGTTGAGTTTAACGGCATCCGTTACGGACACATCCTGAATCCCAAAACTGGCTGGCCTGTGGAGCGCCCGCCACTGTCCATCACGGTGGCGGCGCCAACCTGCATTGAAGCAGGTTTGCTTTCCACACTCGCCATGCTGCAAGGGGAAAACGCCCGTACCTTCCTCGAAGAACAAGGCGTCACCTTCTGGTTACAATAAACCGACTTTCATACCAGCAAATCCAGCTCCATTGACTACACTTGAGTACTCGAAAAAGGACACTTTTTCATCAGGATTTATGCTACTATGCGCCCCCAAAATCTCCCACAGATAGCAGGTTGGGGAATTTTTCACGCATATTTGCGAATTTTCGCCCTTTAAAGGCCAATCCTGCTATTTTTTTGTTCAATATCGTCGCCAAAGCCATTAAACTCTGCGGCGATTTTTACCCTGCAATGTCGAGCAAGTTATGACAGACCTATCTAAATACAGAAATATCGGTATTTTCGCCCACGTAGATGCGGGCAAAACGACCACTACTGAACGTATCCTTAAGCTGACTGGTAAAATCCATAAGCTAGGTGAAGTACACGAAGGTGAATCTACAACTGACTTCATGGAACAAGAAGCAGAACGTGGTATTACCATCCAGTCTGCAGCTGTAACCTGTGAGTGGAACAAACACCGTTTTAACGTTATCGACACACCGGGGCACGTTGACTTTACTGTTGAAGTATATCGTTCTCTTAAAGTTCTAGACGGCGGCATCGGCGTATTCTGTGGTTCTGGTGGTGTTGAGCCTCAATCAGAAACTAACTGGCGTTACGCTAACGAATCTGAAGTATCTCGTATCATTTTCGTTAACAAACTAGACCGTATCGGTGCTGACTTCTTACGTGTAACTGAACAAGTTAAAAACGTATTAGGTGCTAAGCCACTAATCATGGTTCTTCCTATCGGTCGTGAAGACGAATTCGTAGGTGTTGTAGACCTATTAACTCGCAAAGCTTACGTTTGGGATGAAACTGGTCAGCCTGAAAACTACGAAGTAACTGACATCCCTGCCGACATGGTAGATGACGTTGAAATGTACCGTGAACAGCTAATCGAAACCGCTGTTGAAATGGACGACGACCTAATGATGGCATACATGGACGGCGAAGAGCCTTCTATTGAAGACATCAAGCGTTGTATCCGTGAAGGTACTCGTACTCTTGCATTCTTCCCAACTTACTGTGGTTCTGCTTTCAAAAACAAAGGCATGCAACTACTGCTTGATGCGGTTGTAGATTACCTACCATCTCCAACTGAAGTTGAGCCTCAAGATCTAACTGACGAAGAAGGTAACCCAACTGGCGAGAAAGCCATCGTTGACCCTGATCAGCCTCTAAAAGCACTTGCGTTCAAAATCATGGACGACCGTTTCGGCGCCCTAACGTTCGTACGTATTTACTCTGGTCGTCTTAAGAAAGGTGACACCATCCTTAACTCGTTCACTGGCAAGACTGAGCGTGTTGGCCGTATGGTGGAAATGCAAGCTGACGAACGTACTGAACTAGACAGCGCACAAGCGGGTGACATCATCGCTATCGTGGGCATGAAGAACGTTCAAACTGGTCACACTCTTTGTGACGTTAAACACCCATGTACTCTAGAAGCCATGGTATTCCCTGAGCCTGTAATCTCTATCGCAGTTGCACCTAAAGACAAGGGCGGCGCTGAGAAAATGGGTATCGCCATCGGTAAAATGGTTGCAGAAGATCCATCTTTCCGCGTTGAAACGGACGAAGATTCTGGCGAAACCATCCTTAAAGGTATGGGTGAACTTCACTTAGACATCAAAGTGGACATCCTAAAACGTACTTACGGCGTTGAATTGATCGTTGGTGAGCCTCAAGTTGCTTACCGTGAAACCATCACTCAAGCCATCGAAGACAGCTACACCCACAAGAAGCAGTCTGGTGGTTCTGGTCAATACGGTAAGATCGATTACCGCATCAAGCCAGGCGAGCAAAACTCTGACTTCACGTTCAAGTCTACGGTTGTGGGCGGTAACGTACCTAAGGAATTCTTCCCAGCCATCGAGAAAGGCTTCAAGGGTATGATGGCCGAAGGTCCTCTAGCTGGCTTCCCAGTACTAGACGTTGAAATCGAACTATTCGACGGTGGTTACCACGCGGTTGACTCCTCTGCTGTAGCGTTCGAAATCGCAGCAAAAGGTGCATTCCGTCAATCTATGCCTAAAGCCGGTCCTCAACTTCTTGAGCCAGTAATGAAGGTAGACGTGTTCACTCCTGAAGATCACGTAGGTGATGTTATCGGTGACTTAAACCGTCGTCGTGGCATGATCTCTGGTCAAGAAGCGGGTGTCACTGGTGTTCGTGTTAAAGCTGACGTTCCTCTATCTGAAATGTTCGGCTACATCGGTCACCTACGTACTATGACTTCTGGTCGTGGTCAGTTCTCTATGGAATTCTCTCACTATGCTCCTTGCCCAGCTCAAGTTGCTGAGAAAGTGATTGCAGAAGCCAAAGAGCGTAAAGCCGCTGAAAAATAATCTCTGATTATTTATCACGCAAAGAAAGGTCACTTCGGTGGCCTTTTTTTGTGCTTGCAGAAAAGTCGGAAGTCGGAAGTCGGAAGTCGGAAGTCGGAAGTCGGAAGTCGGAAGTCGGAAGTCGGAAGTC
>JABXIK010000136.1 GCA_013373125.1 Gammaproteobacteria bacterium
CGCAAACTTAGACGATGCCGAAACCTTGGATCTTGCCAAAGCCTTTGGCATTCCGGTTCTGTTAAACGCTAACTTGCGTGACGGATCATTGCGCCAATGTGCAGCCGATCTTGGCACCAAGATATTACTGTATGAAGCCGGCGAAGCCTTACGTTTCGATGAGCTGGCTATTCGTGCCGGGGTTAAAGGTGCGATTAAAGTCATGCGCCACTTAGGCATGCTAAATAAAAGCAAGGCCCGAGTGAAAAAAGAAATCGAGCCCTATATTGCTCGTCAAAGTGGCTGGGTGCGTGCCAGTGAAAGTGGTTTGGTCATGCACCATAAGCAATTGGGTGACTTGGTGAACAAAGGCGATGTGCTGGCGACCATCAGCGACCCATATGGACAAATACTGGACGATATTTTAAGCCATTCCGATGGCATTATTATCGGCAAACAAAACATCCCTTTAGTGCAAGAAGGGGAAGCCATGTATCACCTTGCTTACTTTAAAGAGCCTGATGACGTGGTTGAAAATTTAGAAATGATGAACGAAGAACTCTTACCTGAGGAATATAACTAGTTATGTGGGACATACTCATTGGCATTGGATTTATTATTGCTTTCGTTGTGTTAAGCAATGCCATCGAGAATTGGATTGAGCGCCTTGGTCGTAAACGCCAAGTCAGTAGTGATCGAATTTTTTATATTCAGAAAATCATCAAACTCATGGGCTTTACCGCCCTATTGCTTGCTGCGGGTTTGGTGATGGGTTTTAACTACAGCGAATTCAGTTTCATTGTGTCATCCGTTTTTGCGGTTGTAGGTGTGGCCCTGTTTGCGCAGTGGTCCATCCTGAGTAACGTCACAGCAAGCTTAATTATATTTTTCTTCTTTCCGTATCGTGTGGGCGACAGCATCCGCATCACAGAAGAAAAAGAGATTTTACAAGGTGAGATTATGGAAATAACATTGTTCCATCTCATTATAAAACGTGTGGATGGTGATATTTTGACTTACCCCAATAGTTTGGTGTTCCAGAAAGCCATTATCATCCATCCAAAAACGAAAACCATATCCGAAAAAGATACAGAGCCCAAACATGAGTCATAACAAAATTACTGTGGGCGCATTGGAAGTATGCGACCTGCCCCAGCTGGAAATTACCAAGTTACACATGCGAGTGGACACTGGGGCACAAACTTCCTCTTTGCATGTGGACAATATTGAAGAATTTAAAAAAGACGGTGACCTTTGGGTGAGTTTTGACATTCACCCGGATGTGCACAACGTCGCCACTGTGGTACGTCGTCAAGCTAAGGTGCATGACACGCGAGTAGTAAAAAGCTCCAGCGGTAATAAAGAAGAACGTCACGTCATCGAAACCCAAATTGTCCTGGGCGGACAAAGCTGGGCGATTTATTTAACCCTTACCGATCGCTCTTCCATGACGTATTTGATGTTACTCGGTCGTCAAGCCATGCAAGATCGCATCTTGGTGGACCCTTCCGTGGAATACCTTTTGGGGCAATAAGTCCCAACGCCTTTACGGCAAAGTGACTCAACACATGCAGTCACCGCGCGGCTTGCTTATTTTAATAAGCCGCGCGCAATGATCTCCTTCATCACTTCTGACGCGCCACCATAAATACGCTGTACTCGTGCATCCAAAAACGCTCGGGCAATTGGATATTCTTGCATGTAGCCGTAGCCACCAAATAACTGCAAACAATCATCCGCCACTTTGCACTGCAATTCAGTTGAAGATAATTTGGCCTTGGATGCGCTCACGGCATCCAGCTCGCCTTTTTGGTAACGATCAATACAAGACTCCACATACGCCCAGTTCACACTGATTTGCGTATCTAGCTGAGCCAGTGTGAATCGGGTGTTTTGTAACTGAGCCAAACTCTGGCCAAATAATTGCCGATCTTTGGTGTAATCCACCGTCCAGTCTAACATGCCCGAGCACGCCCCCATGGCACACACAGATAAAATTAAGCGCTCTCTAGGTAACTCTTCCATCAGGTGGCGAAACCCTTGGTTTTTAACCCCTAACGTGTCCGCACATATCACCTCATCAAAAAATAGCTCAGAGGTATCACCACTGTGTTGGCCAATTTTTTCAAGGTTGCTGCCCACTTGATAACCCTTAGCGGTTTTATCCAACAGAAATAAACTGATGCCCTTCGCTCCAGCTTGTGGATCGGTTTTAGCTGCCACTATACACACATCTGCATGCTGGCCGTTGGTGATGAAGGTTTTCTGCCCGCTGATGCGATACCCGTCATCGCAGCTTATAGCTTGTGTGCGTATGGCTTGTAAATCGCTGCCGGCTCCTGGCTCGGTCATGGCGATTGCCCCAACGGCTTCACCTGAGACTAACTTAGGTAACCAATATTGTTTTTGCGCTTCGCTACCTAAATGCGATATGTAGGGTGTGACAATATCACTGTGCACAGACACGTTCGTGGCCAGTGCGGCAAAGCCTCTTTGCGATAACACTTTGACCACCAAAGCAGACAGAGTGAAATCCCCTGCGCATCCCCCATAGGCCTCGTCTACATCCACACACAAAAAACCGGCTTGGCCAAATGCACGCCAAACATCTCGTGGAATGATGCCGTCCTTTTCCCACTGCTGATAATGAGGTGCCACTTCTTGGTCTAAAAACCGGTTTAACGAATCTGTAAATAACTGCATGTGCTCGGACATGATTTCACCTTTTTATTATTCTTTTACCATTTCACACCAGATCATTTCCTTAAGAAAGCGTCGTTGGCGCCAAAATCATTAGCATTGTCTATAGAGGCGAATATTTAGGTATCTTCTCATCTCATTAGGCCGAAAATGCCCACATTTACGCAAAAAAACCACGCAGTAATAGCGAATTTCAGTAAACAAATGTATGCTCACCCCCCATTTTTTAATAGGTAGCAGTATGATTCGCCTAATTCGTTATGTTTTGCTGTCGGTGCATTTTTTAGTTGGCAGTGGTCTGGGTTTGTTAATTGGCCTATTACGCCCTTTTCACCCAACAAACAGCCGTTGGTGCTCTCACATCTATGGTGGCATCGGTTTACCTATTATCGGCCTGAAAACCAATGTAGAAGGCCTTGAGCACTTCAAAACCAATCAACCATGCATCGTGGTAGCGAATCATCAAAGTAACTGGGATTTATTCGTTCTAGGCAGCATCGTGCCTAAGCGCACCGTAAGCCTGGGTAAGAAAAGCCTAAAATGGGTACCTCTGTTTGGCCAGCTATATTGGTTAGCAGGTAATGTATTAATTGACCGTGGTAATCCTCGTAAAGCCATGGAAGCCATGGACATTACCAAGCAAGCGCTGACCACCAAAAACACCTCAATTTGGATTTTCCCTGAAGGCACCCGAAATGGTGGCAAAAACATGCTGCCATTTAAAAAAGGCGCTTTCGTAACCGCTATCAATGCCGGAGTGCCCATCGTGCCGGTTTGCTGTAGCAGCTACCTTGAAGGCTTCAGCCTAGGTAAATGGGATAACGGCACAGCACATATGCGCGTTTTACCAGCCATCAGTACCAAAGGACTGACTCAAGACGACGTGGTCTCTTTGATGGAAGAAGTGCATAGCACCATGATGAACCAAATCCAAGAGCTGGATGACCAAACACAAAATAAAGATGCGATAGCCAAAAGCGCGTAATCACAAGATTCGGCTGTTCAAGATGAAAAACGCCCAGTATTCTGGGCTTTTTTATGCCTGAAGACTCAACATGACGCCCTTTGATATTTGCCGAGATTGCATTTATTTACTGCTAGAACAGCCCTTACTGGGCAATAATTTGCAAGCCCTCGCCCAACGCTTTGATTTATCTGAAAGCCACTTTCAAAAAATCTTTAAACAACATGTGGGCTTAAGCCCTAAGCAATTCCAACAAAGCGTATTAGTACAACAGGCCAAACACACCCTGCCCAATACAAGCTTGCTTCATACCAGTGAGGCTTTGTCATTGAGTAGTCCTTCACGTTTACACGATGCCTTCGTGCAGATAGAAGCCATGTCACCTGGCGAGTACAAGTCCAAGGGTGAGCACCTGCTCTTACGCTACGCTGGGCACGATACGGTATTTGGCAAGATGCTGGTGATCATGAGTGAACGAGGTTTGATGTACTTAGGCTTTAGCGCCGCATCTGAGCACGTCATAGAAGCCTTACGAGCGCGCTTCCCCTTGGCCACATTCATTCATTGCGAAGATAACCAACTGTTATCTGGTGATCCATTCACTCAAGCACGAGACATTCGCTTGTATTTGCCTGCCACTAACTTTCAGGTTCAAGTGTGGCGCGCCCTATTGCATACCCGACCTGGAGACCTCATTAGCTATCAAGATATTGCTATCAAATTAGGTAAGCCCAAAGGTGCCCGCGGTGTTGGCCAAGCGGTGGGCGCGAATCCTGTGGCGTTTTTGATTCCTTGTCATCGTGTCATTAAACAAAGCGGCGCAATCAGCGGCTACCGTTGGGGCATTCCACAAAAATCAGCGCTATTGGCCTGGGAGAGAGGTATTCAGGCACTCTGACCCAGATAGCCTTGCCAGATATTGGTTTGGCTTCTTAACTTTAGTCATGGGGAAAGCGTGAGGTATCCATGACCACTAAGGTTCTTATTTGTGATGATTCCAAAATGGCACGAAAGCAAATGGCTCGTGCCCTACCTGCAGGCTGGCCAGTCGACGTACATTTTGCCAAAGATGGCCAAGAAGCCATCGATCTCATCAAAGTCCAATCATTTGAAGTCCTTTTCCTTGATCTCACTATGCCAGTGCTCGACGGTTATGCCACCTTAGAAGTCATCCGCCAAGAAGACTTGCCCATCATGGTGTTGGTGGTCTCAGGAGACATCCAACCAGAAGCACAAGAGCGGGTTAAAAAACTGGGGGCTATCGATTTCATCAAAAAACCCGTGGATGCCGAACAGATCAAGCAGGTATTAATTGAGTACGGTATTTTGAGGGATCAAGCCCATGAGTGATTTGATCCAGTTAAGCGAAGACGAGCGCGACTGCTACCAAGAAATCACCAATGTGGCCATGGGCCAAGCGGCAGACCGTCTTGCACGTTTACTCGGGGTATATGTGGTATTGCCCATACCTAACGTGAATTTGATTGAGATTAATGAATTTAAAATGACGCTAAAATCCCTTGAGGGCAATTCCACCGTCAGCGCGGTTTGCCAAGGTTTTATTGGAGCGGGTATTGCGGGTGAAGCGTTACTAATTTTCAACGATGCCAGTTTTGCTGAAATTGCCAAGCTGCTGGATTATCCGGGGAACTTGGATCAACACGAAGAACTGGAAATGCTCATGGATGTGGCCAATGTATTAAATGGCGCCTGCATTCAAGGCATTGGCGAGCAACTAGATATCGATTTTAGTCAGTCCCATCCCGTCATACTTGGACAACATTGCTCCATCGCCGATTTATTGGAGCCAAACCAGAGTCGTTGGCAGAGAACCATGGCCATTGAAATCAATTACACCATTGAAGATCACAACATCAATTGTGATTTGCTGTTGCTCTTTACCGAAGACAGTGTGGTGCACATGAATCGCTTAATCAGTTTTTTAATGGATGATTAATATGAGCGAGCAAAATAACGAACTAGACCAGTCCCATTGGTTTATGGATATCTTGCAAACCATCGATGTGGGTTTAGTGGTATTGGATCGACAATACACCATTAAGCTTTGGAATGGATTCATGGAGAATCACAGCGGCGTTCGCCCTGATCAAGCCAAAGGTCAGTGTTTATTTGATTTATTTGCAGAGATTGATGAAGACTGGTTCAAGAAAAAAGCCGAGGCAGTGTTTTTACTCAATACTCGTGCCTTCACTATTTCTGAGCAACGCCCGTATTTATTTAAATTTAAAAACAATTACCCAATTACAGGGCGTGCGGAATTCATGTATCAAAATGCCACCATGATTCCGTTAAATAGCATTCATGGTGAAACCGACCACATATGTTTGATTATTTACGATGTGACCACCGCCACCATGAATAAGTTGGACCAAGAAAAAGCCCAACACGATAAGACTAAAAAAGCTTAATCCAACACGCCAATTTCAGGATCGATATTGGCCACACTTTGTTGCAGCTTCTCACCCAACTTCACGTTTTTAGTCATCTCTTCCAGTAAACGCTCAATGTGATGCTCAAGCACAGTAAGTTCACGCACC
The DNA here is from genome assembly GCA_013373125.1 of Gammaproteobacteria bacterium. Taxonomy (GTDB): domain Bacteria; phylum Pseudomonadota; class Gammaproteobacteria; order Pseudomonadales; family Oceanobacteraceae; genus Bermanella. The sequence goes on from JABXIK010000136.1 coordinate 6,202, forward strand.
AATGCACTGTGTGCTTGGTCAAAGTCATCCCCTGGGGAAAGGTTTTGCGTTTTTTGTAAAAGCTTACGCACATAATTCAACTGCTGAGTAAAAACCGCATTGGCCTTGTGAGCATTACGCTCCACTATGATGGATTGTTTATATAGTGCATCCAATTGCGCTGGGGAAACGCTACCCATGACGGGCATATCTTCATCATCACCTTGCTTTTGGTTGTGTTTATCCCAAAAATAAAAAACAGCAAAGCACAATAAATAGCTAATAGACCAAGCTAACCAATCTAAATTGCCATCATTCACCATGGCTGGCCATTGATGCACGACACCTAATAAGGTGCCTAAAATTAAACTCATTTTAATCGCCATGACCATGGCTCATACTCCATTAAAAAAGCGGAAATTGAATCCAATTCAAATTCGATAAAATGATACAACCCCAAATGCACACCACCTGTGCCAAGCTAAAGAACACCGCAGCGCTGGCAATATCTTTGGCCGCCCCAGAAAGGTCGTGACGTTCGGTACCAATACGATCCACCACATATTCAATGGCTGTATTGAGTAGTTCTGTAATCACCACAATGAACAAGCTTAAAAGCATCAATGCAAGTTGGGTGACACTTTGAGCTAGACACACAGCAACTGGCACTAGTACCAACGCCAATAAGAATTCTTGACGAACCGCGGCTTCGGTTTTCCACGCACGTTTAATCCCCTTAAACGAATAGCCAGTGGCATTAAAAATACGTAGCAAGCCAGTGGCAGTAAACTTCTTTTGTTCCATAACGACTCTAATTTGTCACATTTTAATTTAGGGCAACACTAACCCGTGAACCCTTATATGACAAGCTTTTAGGCTTGCTTGCGTGAAACCGATTAAAGAAAAAATACATGATATAAGCCCAACGCTCACCAGCTATGATGATTAAGTTTAAAATGGGGATACAAAAAAGATAACGGTATAAATAATCCAGGCTATTGACCTGTCACCGCAAACCCGTAAAGCTTAGGCAAAATAATCGATAATAAGACCACCATGGCCAAATTTTCCCAGATCACACCAAAATTCAATCTGATTTTTTTCAGCCTCAGCTTATTTATTAGTTCAGTATTTGTTAGCTGGGTCATTCTTGCACAAGTAAATTTTGGATATTCAGTGCTGTATCCCACCATGAATATCGATCAACATATCACCAAATACGGCCCTCAAAATCGATATCGACGAGGGTTCGAGTTAACCGACAAAGCAGAACATAAGCGTCTATTCGCCACCATAGTGGATGAAATTCATAATGATGGCGCGAATTTAGCGAAAATCGTATACCGCCTACCCAATAGTGAGCCCGTGCGGACATTGTTACGCAAGCCTGAAGTCGTGCACCTTCAAGATGTGGCCCACTTAATCAATCAATTTTATGTGGTTGCCATCATCGCCATTGTGATTACGTTAATTTACGTGGGATATTTTAATTTCCGTAAAATCCCGCTTCCGTCCATTAAGCAACAAGCAATCGGCATCATCAGTTTTTGTGGTGTCTGTACACTACTTATTCTTCTAATTGGCCCGGTGAAGGTTTTTTACGCACTGCATGAATGGATTTTTCCCGATAATCATCAATGGTTTTTTTATTATCAAGAATCCCTCATGACCATCCTTATGAAAGCACCCGATTTGTTCGGTGCTATTACAGCATTCATAGCCATACTAGCCATTGCAATTTACCTAGGGGCCAATCGTTTACTGCATTTGATTGAATATAAAAAGTCGAAAAAATAATCAAAAAAAAATGGGCCCATGGCCCATTTTTTTATTCGCTTTATATTAGCGCTCTAACAAGGCTACGACACCTTGACCGCCCGCAGCACAAATAGAAATCAAGCCTTTGCCTGAACCCTTCTGGGATAATAATTTAGCTAAGTTACCCACGATACGACCACCTGTTGCGGCAAATGGATGGCCCGTAGCCAAAGAACTACCATTTACATTCAGTTTACTCATATCGATTTCACCTAGGGCCTTGTCTAGCCCCAAACGTTGCTGACAGAACTCATCTGTATTCCATGCTTTCAATGTTGCTAATACCTGTGCAGCAAACGCTTCATGAATTTCGTAGAAATCAAAATCCTGCAAACTCATATTATTACGCGCCAACATCTTAGGCACTGCATATACTGGAGCTAATAATAACTCTTCTTTGTAATCACTATCTTTGCCAATAAAATCAACCGCACTGGTTTCAAAATCCGAAATGTACGCAAGCACAGGTAAGTTCTTTTCTTTTGCCCATTCTTCACTGGCTAACAATACAGCAGAAGCACCATCTGTTAGAGCCGAGCTATTGCCTGCGGATAAGGTGCCGCCATTTTTATCAAAGGCAGGGCCTAAGCTGGCTAGCTTTTCTAACTTGGTGTCGGGACGTAAAAGGTTATCTTTATCCAAACCATTAAATGGTGAGATCAAGTCATCCATAAAACCTGATTCATAGGCTTTATGTAATTTTTGATGACTAGCCAGTGCCAATTGGTCTTGCTCTTCGCGGGGAATCGCCCAGCGTTTTGCCGTCAATTCAGTATGTCCTCCCATACTTAAACCCGTACGTGGCTCACCATTGCGCGGCAAGTTCGGTGCTAAGAAACCTGGTCTAAAACTAGCCAATATTTTCAAACGCTCGCCTGTCGTCTTAGCTTTATTTAACTTCATCAGCATGGATTGAAATTTATCGCTAATGGCAATTGGTGCATCCGATGTGGTATCCACACCACCTGCTATACCACTTTCAATTTGCCCCAATGCAATTTTGCTCGCCACTGTGAACACAGCTTGCAAACCTGTACCACACGCCTGCTGTAAGTCGGTACAAGGTGTCGAGGCCGATAATGGCGTGTCTAAAACCGATTCACGTACTAGGTTAAAATCTCGACTGTGCTTCATAACCGCTCCAGCCACTACTTCTCCTACCACCTGCCCTTGCAGGTTTGTTTTTTCCACTAAACCTGTAATCGCCGCCGTTAACATGGCCTGATTCGAAACACCAAAATATGCCGTGTTAGATTTCGCAAAAGGAATTCGGTTTGCAGCCACAATAGCCACTCGACGTGGGAATGCCATATGATCTCTCCTAGTAATCGTTGTTATAGTTTAGGCCAATTTAAAGACCAAGGTTGTAACCAATTTTGATCGGCCAATACTTCGCTAACCGTAAATACATCATCAACCTTAGGTAAAGACAGTAATGTAAACGTTTCGTCCTCATATTCAAATTGAATGGCAAAACTGTGCAAATACAAACGATCCGCTTTTTCACCGGCATAAAGGGTGTCGCCCAGAATGGGGGCTGACAATGATTTAAGTGCCACGCGTAACTGGTGAGTTTTACCCGTTTTAGGCTTTAATAAACATAAACGCCAACCGGGTTTTAACGCAGTCGAATAGAATTGCGTGATAGCTGGGTTCTCCTGAGTTTTTTGGAGTTTATAGGCGCCTCTTCTGGCCGCAGTCATGTCCCCTTTAATCAATCCCTGTTTTTTCTTCATCTTTGCAGAACAAACTGCCAAATAGAATTTTTCTACTTTTCGTTGCGCAAACAACTCACTTAAAACTTGGCAACTCTGCTTATTTTTAGCCAGCAATAAAATTCCGGATGTTTGTTTATCCAATCGATGCACAGGCCATAATTTTATGCCTAACTGTTTTTCGAGCAGAACGACAAAGCCAGCTTCACCATCTTCGCTATGAAAATTTAACCCCTCAGGTTTAATAGCCGCTAACCAGTCATCATGTTGAAAGAGTATTTCTATTTCCACAAAACCATCAACTCAAAGTGTAAAGGCGATAGTTTACTCCCATAAAAAAACCGCGACTAGCGCGGTTTTTTTAGCTCACCTATGTTTATAGTTGCTCTGCCGGATGAGCCTCACCGTGCTTTGCCTGATGCTTCGCAATAATTTGCTCTGGTTTCAGTACAAAACGAGAAAGCGCCGGTAGTAACAACAAGGCACCAAACATATTCCATAGGAACATAAAGGTTAACAAGATACCCATATCCGCTTGGAATTTAATCGGCGACCAAATCCAAGTGCCCACACCGATAGCCAGTGTCAAACCTGTAAAGCTCACCGCTTTACCTGTGGTTTTTAAGGTTTCGAAAAACGCTTGGTGTAAGTTTTTACCTTCGATTAATAGTGCTTCTAGACGGCTATAAATATAAATACCGTAATCCACACCAATACCCACACCTAAAGCGATTACAGGTAATGTGGCCACTTTTACACCAATACCCATTTGCGCCATAAGCGCCTGACACAAGATAGAGGTCAACGCCAATGGTGTAATGATACAAATAATCGCACGAATAGAGCGGAACGTGATGAAGCAAAGTGCAGACACCACAATGTATACAAAGATCAACATTAGAGTTTGCGCGTCGGCAATTACTTGGTTAGTGGCAGCTTCCACACCTGCATTACCAGAGGCAAGTTTGAACTGAACCGCTTCGTTATTTTCATATCCCGCTGCGAATTCAGCCGCGGTATTAACGGCACGTTCAAGAGTTTCCGCTTTATGATCATTTAAGAAAATGATAACAGGTACCATTGAACAATCTTGGTTCAACATACCGCTTGGTGCACGCTGAATACTGGAGTTCAAAATATTCTGGTTACGAGAAAGGGCTGACCATTTCAAGTTACCTTCATTCATACCTTTAGATACCAATTTAGACACAGAAACTAACGAAACAGCCGACTGCACGCCTTTGACGTTTTCCATGGTCCACATCAAACGATCAATGGCATCAAGTGCTTCATAGCTTGCACATTGTTCACGTGGCGTTTCTGCCATGATCACAAGTACATCGGAACTGGTTGAGTAGTTATCTACCACAAACGCATTATCTTGGTTGTAACGACTATCTTGTCTTAGTTCTGGCGCACCTTTATCTAAGTCGCCAATTTTCAGGTCCTGACTACCAATAACCCCAGCAACTGCCAAACCAATGGCCACGATAATAGCAGTGGACGCCACTTTCTTATGAGTAAAGTTAGCAACAAACTTCCAAAGTTTAGGCTCAGACGCTTCGACTTTTTGTGCGTGTACCACACCTGAGCGGCTAATACCGACATATGACATCAATAGCGGCAATAAGAATAAATTGGTCACAATAATTACGGCTACACCAATAGAAGCTGCAATGGCCAACTCTTTGATAACCGTAATATCAATGAACAATAGGGTTAAGAAACCAATAGCATCGGATAACAATGCCAACATACCTGGTACATACAATCCGCGGAAAGCTAAGCGTGCAGCCATCTCACGGCTGGCGCCTTTACCCGCTTCAATGGCGATACCATTAATGATTTGTACACCATGGCTGATACCGATAGCAAACACCAAGAAAGGCACCAACATGGAATAAGGATCGATACCAAAGCCAATTAAATTCAACAAACCTAATTGCCAGATAACTGCCACGATTGAACAAATAACAGGAATCAACGTGCCTTTTATACAACGAGAATACATATAAAGCAGGATCGCAGTAATAAAGATGGCACCCAAGAAGAATAGACCTACGTTAAACGCCCCTTCCATAAGGTCGGCCATTTTCTTAGGAAAACCGATGATATGAATACTAATGCTATCGCTAGTGTATTTATCACGAATTTTCTCTTCTAACGCATTTGCAAGTTCTTTTGGGTTTAGCGCATTACCGGTTTCTGGATCAGTTTCATACAAAGGCACATCAATCATAGTTGAGGTGAAATCGTTTGCCACCAATCGACCTACCTGACCTGAACGTAAAATATTTTCACGTAATTGGTTGATGCTTTCTTCACTACCATCATAGGTAGCAGGAATTACTGGGCCACCTTGGAAACCTTCTTCCGTTACTTCCGTCCAGCGAATATTTGGCGTCCACATGGACTTCAATTTAGAACGGTCAGCGCCTTTTATATAAAACACTTCATCGTTAATTTGACGAAGGGTTTCCATGTAATCCGCATTAAAAATGTCACCATTTTTATTGGCCACAACAATTTTAATATTGTTTAAACCACTGCTTAAATCGTTAGCATGACGCATATGGTTTTGAATGTATTGGTGCTGTAATGGAATGTATTTCTCAGAACGAGAATCCAACCCAACTTGCGAAGCACTAAACGCTAAGAAAGCAGTCAACGCAATTAAGAATACTAGAAACAAACCACGACGGGAGAACAATAACTTCTCCAAAAATGGTTCAGCATCTGGGGTAATTATGTAGTGTTCTGGCTCTGTATTTGGCATATCTTTTTGACTCATTTGAATTACCCCTCGATGCTCGTAATTTCAACTGCGAGGCGTTCGCCAGTTTTATCTAGAATCTCAACTCCACTTTCACCAACCATTACGAAATCACCTGAAGCCGTTTCTACAATAGCAGAAGCATTATCACGACCTTCACGAGTTTGGCTTTCCCACTTTTGACCCGCATCGATGCCTTTTAAGAAAGCACCGCCATTACCTACGATATATGCAATTCGACCTAGATGATCCGTTGCACCCATTAAGGTTTGATGTGTATGGGTATCTTCTAAACGCCAACTTAAACCGAAGTTATCTGAACGCGCCAAATTACCACGTAAACCAAATGCCAGCTGCACGTTACCTGCCAAACTCATCACACCAAAAAATGAGCCATCATATGGGCTTAACATTTGCTTCCAAGTCTCACCACCGTCTTGGCTACGAAGCATCAAACCAGCTTCACCTACCATCATCAAGCGCTGATCATCAATACGTGTAATACTGTTTAAATGGAAACGGTCAGGATTCTCAACATGTCTAGACCAAGCAGACCAAGTATTACCACCATCCATGGTTTTAAAGATCATGCCATAAGCACCGATCACAAAACCTTCACGTGTATTTTTAAACCATAAATCTAAAAGTGGTTTGGTCGATCTATCTTCAAAATCGATTTGCGCATCTTCTAATGCAAACGTTGCATTTTCTAAACTTTCTTCTGCCAATGAAATACGTGTTTCGCTGCCAATAACCATGGCTTTGCTTAACTCGTCTTCATAGAATTCTTTCGCTTTTTTTGCTTGATTTAAAACCATTTCGTTTGCTTGGAAGCCATCAAACTGTTTTGACCAAGTTAAACCACCGTCTTCGGTTTTTAATACAACCGCATCATGGCCAACAGCCCAACCTGTGTTTTCGTTAACGAAATAAACCGCGGTAAGAGTGGTAATCACTGGCACCTTTGCCTGACGCCAAGTACGACCTTGATCATCACTAAAAATAATATGACCGCGTTCACCCACTGCAATTAAACGCTCACCCACAGCCACAATATCAAGCAACAAAGACTCGTGTGCTTTTGTGGTTGCCATGGCAGGGGTATCTAACGGGTCTTGCCACTGCGCCATCGATGGCATGGCTGTTAATCCAAAAGCCGCTACTAAGATGTTAATAGATATAAATCGATTAGCTGATCTCAGCACGGCGCCCACTGAAAACAGTGTTCGCATTAGTTAATCTCCAATCTGATAAGTAATTAATTGACTCAATTATAGACACAGCCTCAGCTTAAGGCCGTGTCCTTTGAATTTTTAACGACCGCGACGACGTAGTTCTTGCGGTGTGAAGTAACGACTGCCTGGAGAAGCCTGGCTAAAGTCGATGGTAGTACGCTCTTCATTGTCCATGCCTTGCACGTGATAACGACGAGCTTGAACATCATGGAAGACATCCATTGCTGTCCAAGTACCTGGAAGTTCATAGTAGTTTTTAAGGTAAGCCATGCTAACGCGCCACAATTCACCACGTTCATCATATTGATCAATCACAGCTGCACCCCAAGTATCTTCGTCGATATAGAAGCGGCGCTTGTGATAAATGTGACGTTGGCCTGGTTTCAAGGTGGCTTCAACAACCCACACACGGTGTTTCTCATAACGTGTGTATTCAGGGTTTAAATGACCTACTTGCAATAATTCAGCGTATTTAACATCTGGCGAGCCTACACGGTAGTTGTTGTAAGGAATGAATACTTCTTCCTTACCCACGAGTTTCCAGTTGTAACGATCAGGTGAGCCGTTAAATAAATCGGTTTCATCAATGGTACGTAAGCCATCCGCTGCGGCTACAGGTGTGTCATAAGCAAGGTTAGGCGCTTTACGTACACGACGTTGACCGGCGTTATAGCCCCAAGCACGACGCGGCTCTAATACCTGATTCATGGTTTCATGAGCTAATACCGCACCACCAGCTAAACGCGCAGGAGCTTTGGTAAATGAGAGGTAATAAATTAATACGTTATCCAGCTCTTCTGCGGTGATACCACGATGATAGTAGTTATAATCCACTTCTGCTTGAGTTGTGATTAAGCTGTAAGTGCCATCTTGCTGAACTGCCACTTCGGACGCACGACGAACAGCGTACTCCCCTCTCCAACGCGTGTTATGGTTCCAAATAATCTCTAGACCACTATTTGGAATAGGAAATGGCGTGCCACCAATGGCACCAGTAATACCATTACCACCCTCTACCAACTTAGCCGTCATTGCGTTTTTGTAGGTGTTGTCATAAATCCACTGCGGTGCTGCTGCTGTACGACGAGACTGATAAATGGGCATTTTGTATGTATTTGGGTAGGTCTTTAGGAGTGCTTTTTGACCTTCGGTTAAATATTTGTCGTACTTGGCCATATTCTGTGCGGTAACGACAAATAACGGTTGATCACTTGGAAATGGATCAACGTGGTGTTGACCTGGTTGTTTGTAATTTGCAGGAGGAAACTGAATCCCGCCACGCCATTCTGGAATCGAACCATCTGCATTGGCAGCTCGCTCACCACCTAAAGGCGTTAACGTGGTACGCAATTTATCGGCTTCCTTTTGGGAAACCTGGGCTTGAGACGTGGCGGATAAACCACAAGCCAACAAGAGCGTGGATACTAATAGACCTGATTTCTTCATTTTTATTATTCCCCCAGCTACGTACAGAGAGTCATAGCTGTTGCTGGATAACCAGTACAGGAGTACCAGTTTAAGTGTTTTATTTTTGTTATTGGCCAAGCATATAAAATAAACCAGTGTCGTACAACCAAATACGCCACTGGTTTATCAAAAATTGTTGTCTTATTTTACCTCTAGCTTACTAGAGTTTTTGTGACAACTTCATAGACATCTTTCGACAAATTACTGCGTGCAGCAATTTTCTCTAGCGCCTGCTTCATTTGGGTGCAATTAGGCTCCGCAATGCGCTTCCACTTGGTTAATGGTCCCAGTAAACGGGAGGCTATCTGCGGATTAAGAGCATCCAGTTCAATAATTCGATCCGCTAACCATTGGTAACCCGCTCCACCCTCTCCATGAAAGTGACGTAAGTTTTGGGCGGCAAACGCTCCCACAACCGAACGCACTTTATTCGGGTTCTTAATATCGAACGCTTCGTGACTCAAAAGTTCATTGGCATTTTCGACACCACCACAAGCATCACTAGATGCCTGCAAAGATAGCCACATGTTCACTACAAGGGCGTCATGCTGCCACTGATCATAGAACTCTTGAAGAGCAATTCGTGCCAAATTTTGATCCTTAGAGCTCACCAAAGATGACATCGCAGCAAATTGATCTGTCATGTTATCCGCTTGCTTAAACTGCTGCATTGCAAGTTCGGCATAATTCTCCGTTTGAGATGCACACAGGTATTGCAAACACAGGTTCTTCAGACTGCGCTGTGCCATGTCTTCTGGTGTTGGTTCATACTCCTTAGTGGATTGGCATTGCTGATAAATACCAAGGAATGATGCATTCAATTCATTGGCCAAGGTTTGCTTAACAAACTCTCTTGCCGAAAATAGTGCATGCACATGTGCATTATCTTGTTGCTCAATTAAATATGCCAAACTCGGTAGCGACAGCATTTGTGCTTGCATGGCTAAATCATCTTGTAAGCCAGAAAGTAAAGATTTATAGACAGACAATAAACCTGAATCTAGGACAAGCTCACGCTTAGCTAAGACATCCTGAGATAACGCCAAAATAATATTAGTCGCCAAAGTTTGCCCAGCATCCCAACGATTAAAGCCATCCGTGTCATGGGCCATCAAAAATTGCAGTTGTTCCGCTGTGTAATCGTAATGCAATTTCACTGGTGCACTAAAGCCACGTAAAAAGGATGGCACGGGCTTTGTTTTAACGCTGGCAAACTCAAATGTTTGTTCAGCTTGAGTTAAATTTAAAACTTGGGTTTTAGCATTAAATGCGTGATCACTGCACGTTAACTCAATATCACTTCCATCTTCACCCAATAAACCCAAGGCAAATGGAATATGATATGGCAACTTCACCTTGGTTTCAGGGGTTTCTCGACAGGTTTGCTTTACGGTTAAGCGATAAACTTGAGCGGATGCATCATACTCATCGCTTACCCATAACTCAGGTGTGCCTGCTTGATGATACCAATTTCTAAATTGGGTTAAATTAACACCACTGGCATCTTCCATGGCCTTAACAAAATCTTCCGTTGTCACCGCTTGACCATCATGACGATCGAAATAAAGGTCAGATCCTTTACGAAAGTTATCCGCACCTAAAATATTATGAATCATACGCACCACTTCGGCGCCTTTTTCATAAATGGTTAGGGTGTAAAAATTCGATATCTCAATAAACGATGCAGGCAAGATTGGATGTGCCATTGGGCCGGCATCTTCGGCAAATTGAGAGGTTCTTAATAGAGACACATCATCAATGCGTTTAACCGTACGCGAACCCATATCCGCAGAGAACTCCGAATCACGGAATACAGTGAAACCTTCCTTTAAACTTAACTGAAACCAGTCACGACAGGTGACTCGGTTACCCGACCAGTTATGAAAATACTCATGGGCAACAATGGCTTCGATACGCTGAAAAGTCGCATCGGTTGCCGTTTTGGGATTTGCTAACACACACGAAGAATTGAATATATTCAAACTCTTGTTTTCCATAGCGCCCATGTTGAATGCATCAACGGCCACAATATTAAATATATTCAGATCGTATTCGCGACCGTAAACCTTTTCGTCCCATTTCATTGAACGTTTCAATGCGCCCATAGCAAAGTCGCACTTATCGATATTTTGCGGCTCAACATAGATACGAAGGGTCACATCTTCCCCTGACATGGTGGTAAACGTGTCTTCGATGTGTTTCAAGTCACCTGCCACCAAGGCAAATAAGTAACACGGTTTTTTATGAGGGTCATGCCACGTTGTTTTGTGTCGACCATCTGCTAACTGCTGAGTATCGGTTAAATTACCATTGGACAATAACACCGGATACTTGGTTTGATCGGCCGTAATGGATACCGTATACACACTCATGACATCAGGGCGATCCAAGAAATAAGTGATACGACGGAAACCTTCTGCTTCGCATTGCGTACAAAACATGCCAGAGGATTTATATAAACCTTCTAGCGCGGTATTTTCGTGGGGTTTAATCTTGGTTTGTATTTCTAAAATAAATTCATTTGGTAATTTTGTAATAGTCAACGATTCATCTGACGTTGAATATTGTGTCTCTTCTAAAACTTGGCCATCCACTTTCACAGAGATTAGTTCGAGATCTTGACCGTTTAACACCAACTCGCTGTTATCTTGCGTGGTGCGTTTCATGGTCAAGTTTGATGATACAAGCGTGTAATCATCATATATATCAAATGCTAATTGAGTATCCAGAATCTCAAAGTTTGGGGCACTGTAATCTTTTAAATAAATGGCTTTCGGTTCTGCGTTTTTCATGATTTATCCTTAATCCGCCATTAACATTCGATGGATACTAAATAAGAGGTGTATTTTCTTAAATTGATCACACCGCTATCTAGAATCAAATACTGACCCTTAATCCCCATTAACTTGCCTTCTGCAATCGGGTTTTTATCCAAGTTAAAACTCGTCACCTTAGTTGGGTATTGCGACACAGGGTACGAAAACGCTTGCTCTTCACCATCGTAAATCAACTGCACCGCCTGTAAGCCATAATGAGATTGAATTTCTTCGATCTCTTCATGGCACATTTCAAATAACTCGTCACGCTTAGCTGCCAAATCTAATACATCGGCATCTTGTTTCAGCAATGTCCGCCAATTGGTTTTATCGGCCACATGCTGCTTAAAGATGACCTCTAATAATCCCGAAAGCTGACGCGTTGCCACGCGAGCAATAGGCATGGCCTGCATCGCGCCTTGATCCAACCAACGTGTTGGAATCTGACTGTGACGCGTAATCCCTACCTTGATGCCAGATGAGTTTGCAAGATAGACAATATGATCCTGCATGCAAAACTCTTCACCCCACTTAGGCTCACGACAAGTACCCTTATCGTAATGACATTTTTCAGGGCTCATAATGCACGTATCGCATTGTGCAAGACGTGAAAAACATGGGTAGCAATAACCTTGGGAAAAACTTTTCTTACTGGCTCGACCACAAGCTTGGCAATGAATTTCACCTAGGTACTCTATACGTATCGGCTGACCTAACTTTTCATTTAGTTCTATATACTGATCGTCTAATCGTATTTGGTAAGCCGCCACATCTGCATCGGCAGAAATGGCCATTTTTTTTAAGTGACCTTGGTAAATCATAAATCCCGTGATCCGTTATTTTTATTTGATAATTTTTAGAGGCTGAACGTCGTCTTGCGCGGCTTTCTTTTTACGCTTATTAGTCATGTCCACATAACCAACACGCTCTGTTTCAGCGATGTTATGTAAATGCTCATAACGGATCATCGCCTCTAAAGTGTGCTCTTTTTGTGCTGGTGTCACCGCACGACCATCACCCCAACGGCCCAACTCCAACGCCTGTTTCATGTTGTTGTAAATTTCTGGCGTCATAGACGCAATCAAATCATCAATATTCATACACTGTCTTTTTTCAAAAATACGTAGCTGATTACAAAAATCACCACACCACCAAGCAATCCACTCAAATGTGCGGCATTTGCCATATTGCCCAAGCCCACCATGGCAAAAAAGGGTGTATAACCCAACGCCATCCAACCGACGGCTAAATATAAGAATCCATTGGCTATCCCTAACGGCTTGATCCATTTCTGATAACAGAATGCAAAACCAATGAGTCCATAAACGATTCCGGATAAACCGCCAAATAGCGGCCCAGATGCCAATAATTGACTGTAATTACTAATCAATGCCAGTAACACAATCAACACGGCATAACCCAATTTAGGCACAATGCGTTCAAGTACTGAGCCTAAATACCAAAGAGACAAACTGTTAAATACCAAATGCTCAATACTGAAGTGTAAAAACACCGGACTAATACTGTGCCAAATTAAATCTGCACCAGAATACGCAATCCATGCTCTTGGGTAATATTGCAATTGAGCGATGAAAAAATACTCGGCTCCCTGCTCACCTAGTTGCGTTAAAAACGCAACGACTAAGCTCACCACAATAAGCGCAACAGTAATGGGCAATTGCTTTAGGTTTTTACGGGTCAAAGTATGCTGTGATTGATGATCTATCGCCCTCTGATATTGCTGGTACGCATTGCGCACTGCATCCACCCACTGAGCTTGCTCAACCCACAGTTCTTTAGCGTCTTGTTCTTGGCGTACCTCATATCCCATACCCTGTTGCTTTAACTGCTCCAACAAAGGTTGTATGGGGTACTCATCCAGACAGCGGCACACAAAATACATAAATCAGTCTTCTTTGCGCTCGACCCGAGTCCAGCAGAATTTATCAGGGTCCAATCGAGTCTCATCATCCATACGATACGCCACTAGGCGACCGTATTTCACTGCACTGTAATCCAAACAAGCAATGTTATGTGTTATCGGCCCTGGAATCCCTTTCATCCAATAATGTCCAATAAACAAGGGCTTTTCATCAGGCCCGTAATATAACAACTGTTTGCGATCGGCCTTAGTTATGGCGCGTTCTGCAATGTCTTCAGGTAATGGGTCAGGCTGAAATACGATATCATCGTAAAACTCCGGTTCTTTCTCCCAGAACTTAGTCCTGAAAAAATGACGCACAAACCCATCTTTTGCCGTAATGCTACGCCCTTCTGGCAACTTCAGAGCCGTGCCGCGAGTAAGTCGATCCACCAGCTGCCCTTCGAACGAATCCCGATCCATGGACGCATGTAGAAACTCTTCATCCATGTAGTTACGCCCGTAACGACCTTTCATTTCACTGATGAGCTGATGGTCCCAACATGCATGCACTGCACGAAAGTGTTCAAATTCTTGATACAAAGGCAGCGTTAAAAACCACGCTAGATAATCACGCCACTCTTGAGGATACGGTTCAAACTGGCGCATGGTTTCTTCTACGATGAAAGAATTTCGCGAAGTATGTTCACGCAGATACGGATGCTCAGATCCCGCACGTGAAGGTGTACAAAATGCCAGTACATTGTATTCATGGTTGCCCATAATGAGATGAGCATGTCCATGCTCCACCATGTCTCGCACAACGTTTAATGCCAGACGGATATTAGGGCCACGATCCACAATATCGCCGATAAAGACCACTTTACGACCTTTAGGGTGCTGGTAGATCCCATTTATCTTGCGATAGTCCATTTGCTCCAACAAATGGCAAAGGGTCTGACCACAACCGTGCACATCGCCAATTAGGTCATAGCCTTGCACCGCCGCCATATTAGGCTTCTCCGTATTGGGTCGCCCAACCTAACTTGGTACGACACGTTTCATAGAAGTCATGGTCAATCGGATGAATCAAGCGCGCCTTATGAGCCATCTTACGAATGGTTACGGTATCGCCTGGTGCGGCGGTGATATGTACCTGACCGTCGCAACTGATTTGCGGGTAAACATCAATATCTTCGCTGATGGTGATTTTCACTTCACTGTTGGCATCGATCACGATAGGACGGCTACTCAAGGTGTGTGGGAACATAGGCACCAAGGCCACCGCATCCAGTTTAGGGTGCATAATAGGACCACCACCACTTAACGCATAAGCCGTCGAACCAGTAGGCGTACTCACGATCATGCCGTCACTGCGTTGATGGTATACAAACTGTCCTTCAATACTTAAATCAAACGCAATCATACGGGCGGATTTACCGGGATGAAGAATCACGTCGTTTAAGGCCTCACCGTAACCGATCGGTTCACCATTACGCTTCACTTCCGCTTCTAACAAGAAGCGACGTTCGGTAATGTATTCCCCTTCCAATACCTGTCTAACCTTTTCTTCAAGATTATCTGGGCTGATATCCGTTAAAAAGCCCAAACGACCTCGGTTCACACCTAGAATAGGCACATTAGACTTCACCAAGGCTCGGGCTGCCCCCAGTAGACTACCGTCACCACCCACTACGATCACCAAATCACAAATTTCACCCATCATTTTAGGGCTACACACTTGCAAACCGTGACCCATCATCACTGAGGCTATTTGCTCTTCCAGAATGATGTTGATACCTTCATCCGCTAAAAAACGACGCAAACGCTTAATGGTTTCGATCACCTTTGCGCTGTTTAAACGGCCGATGATGCCAACATTACGAAATTCATCCATTTGAATACCACAAACCTAAATTTGAATATGGGCTGTTTATACCATAATTACAGCCATAATTGGACTTAAGAAACAGGCCATGTATTATCAAACTCCGCAAGTTCGGCATCTGGCATGGAGCCTATTTAGCCCTCCCATGGCCATTATCTCAGAAGCAAAGCCCTTGGTGGTCGATGCCAATCCCATTACCCTAAATTGGCTGAATACATTGGATAATAACCCTGAGCCTTTATTAACTTACCTCTCCACACAGAATAGCCGCTTACTGGGCAGCTATTTTGAATGTTTATGGCAGTTCTTTTTTCAATACGCACCTCATTGGCAGTTACTAGCCCATCACATACAAGTCAGGGATCAAAGTAACACGCTAGGAGAGCTCGACCTTGTGGCGCAAAATTGCACCTCTAACTCCCCAATACATGTGGAATTGGCCGTTAAATTTTATCTATATGACCATATGTCTAGAGAGCAAGGCCTCAGTGGATTTCTTGGCCCGCAAAGTCATGACCGCTTAGATTTAAAACTGAACAAATTACAGCACAAGCAACTGCCGTTCTTGCATCATCCCAACACCCAAGCGCGATTACAGGAACTGAATATTCCTTTCCCTGACTCTCAGCTGTTAGCGCTTAAGGGATATTTATTCAAACCTTTCTCGCAAGACTCATTTCCTCAAAATGAGATGATTCATTCAGATTGCCCCAATGGCACCTGGTTACACCAAAAACACAGCCAGACTATATTTGCCGAGCATAACGCTTGGGTAATCTTGCCAAAACTAGAATGGCTTGGCCCGTATGCGTGTTCTCTGAATCCAGAAAAACAAAACTTGGCTGTGTTAACTAGGAAACAAGCACAAATAGCTGTAGAGCAACACTTTAAAAGCAGTGAATACCCTTATGCACTCATGCTTGCAAAATTAAGGAAAAGTGAGAATTTTTATGAAGAGATCGATCGCTTTATGCTGGTGCAAGATCAATGGCCGCGACCGGTAAAAACAAAAAAGAAAACCTAAAAAGAAATACTCGGGCGCAACACAAACGCCGTATTCGATTCTTCTAATGACAAAGGGCCGGAATACTTTGCTCTTGTCTCACGCACAAAACCAATACCGAATGAAAATACCCAGCCTTTCTCGGTGATGGGTATTTTTTTATCTATGATGAGTTGCTGGCCAATGGTTTTACCACTGGATTGATCCACACGGTACTTAAATTCAATGCCGCCATTTTTCACCCAAGAATACACATCCCCATTTTCTTCAACACGCTCGCGCTTCAATGCCACATAAAATTCATCGGTAACAAATGGGTTGTCGTGTACTTTGGCCCCTATACGAAAGGACCAACTCAACAATCGCCCTTCGGTAATACGATCACCTTTTAATTTCCATTCAAATTCCCCCCAACGATCTTGCACCAACTCATTTTTACGAATGTGCAAATGACCGTAGCTGGCTAAATATCCCATAAAGCCTTTACTTTGGGATTCTGTATCTCCTTTGGTTTTGTACTTCACCATGTTGCCTAGAAAGATCGAAAGCGCGTAAGGTTCTTCAAAACCCGCGGTAACCACTTCAACCAAATTAAGCTTACGTGTGACCGTCATATCTTCGTAGGTATCTTCTGCCTCATCACTTTTGAGCACCACACCCAAAATGGGCATAGGATTCACACTGGCTTCAAGTAGGAAAAATCGAGGAAGGTAAGAACTAAAGAAGAGATCTGCATACACCTGAGCTTCCGAGCGCTCACCCAGTTCAGGTATGGGGGAATCATCTAGGGTTTGGTAATAAGCGATGTTGCTGTAATAAGGGTCAACTTCATACTCCCATTCTCCAGCCGACACAATGATCGACCACAGCCCCCCCAATATTAAACAACCAAATCTCATGCTCTCCCCATAGTGACCACAGCAAAACGATCACCTTAAAAGTGTAGAAGGGAATCATGGGTACATGGGGAATTTCAGCCTGTTTTTTATTAAGAAAATGATGACCACCAACAATCCACACAGGCCTCCTATCAAGTGCGCATCCACGTAAACCATACCGCCAATGGCCTCGCTTACGCCTGTGTCTTGGTAATACGGGCTTTGCTCCCAAAACAATTTAGCCACAATAATGGCCATAAGCGCATAGCGTCGCCAAAGATCTAAAGCACGACTAAAGTACGCCGCTAAAATAAATAGCCCATGTAATACACCGGATGCGCCCACGTAATAATAGGTTTCTCCGTCCACTAGAATATAAGCTGATATGAAAAGACTACTTACGAGGTAGAACAAACACCAATAAACTGCTTTGCCTGCTGGGTAAATTAAGGCCAACAAAACGAACCCTGCGCCATTCAATAATCCGTGCACCCAACCAAGATGTACAAAGTGCGCACTGAACAAGCGCCAATACTCCCCTTGAGAAATGGCACCTTCATCAAATCTTAACCAAGGCTTTAACCAAGGATTTAATGCGACTAATCCCAATACAAGCGCGACAAATACCAATGGCCAAATGCTAATAGAAAATCGAAGAAGTAATGCCAACATGTTATGCAATTCTGGAATAAAAAATCACTGTAACAGGGAGATTTGTAGAATGCCAATGCATTGGAAAGAACAGCAAGCACAAAACAAAGCCGACTATCGAACTTCCTGACTTTGTTTTGCCCTGCCTTTATAAAATCTAGCAAGCTTTAATCAGCTTGCCATAAAACACCAAACTATTGTCAGTATTTGTCTGTTTGCGAAAACGCTCGATCTTGGCTTGCCGCCAATGCTTTTTCTAAGCCGCCCATTGCCTTCAATAAACTATGGCAAAATGGCACAAGCCAATTACAGCTCACGGCAAATTCATGGGCAAATTTAGCATCCACTTCATCACCAATATCCAAGGCATCTTCTTGTTCGAGCAACAGCTTAATTCGCTTAATTGATAAGTCATCCTGCAATAAAAAGCTCACATTCTCTTGCCAGACGAGCGCCAACTTACTCACGATCTTACCGGCATCCATGTGGACAGAAAGCTCATCTGTAAGCAGATCTTGATTACGTGCCCGCACCAAGGCACCTTCAGCGTCTTGTAGCTCCACCTCTTCGCCCAAGGCCCAATCTTCTGGAAGAGAGGTGGGATTCTGCAGCCATTGAGTCATGACATGACTTGGAGAATTATCTGAATTCACTAACGAGATTGGCAATCCATCTAGAGTGTCGCGTAAAAATGCCGTGGCATCATCAGCACTTTTTGCACTGCCAGATAACACCATCAACCAGCCTTGCTTAGGAAAGATCAAAATAGGTAAACGACTAGACTTGGTAAATGCCTTAGGCAGCAGTTCTTGCGTCAAGTCGTCTTTCATTTGCTGGCGAATCTTACGGCTCGGGCTGAAGCCTTCAGCCAATTCAAACTCTTCCACTTTCGCCTGTAAGTACTCATTCACCACAGCAGCAGGCAATAATCGCTTTTCTTGTTTAAGCATCAGTAATTGGGCGCCGTGAGCTTCATATACTCGCTCGCCAGTACTCACTGGGCTCACCCAACCCTGAGATGATAATTGTTGTGATAAACAGGGCTCAAAGGGCTTACCAGCCAACAATTGTTCCAATTTATCGAGATTTGGTAGGGGTTTATTCAGTACATACCAATAAAAATTACGAACTTGCATACACGACCTCTTAGTGGCCGCGCATTATGCCCAACTGGCAGGATTAAGAACAAGCACTTGCGACATGATTACTGTAAGAAAACGTCACTCATGTGAATTCTGGCCCAGTGCGTCCCAAATAAAATTGAATCTTTATTCAGCAAACCTTTGTTTACACAAAATTCCAACTAGATCACAAAACACAATTGAATGGGGTCACGCTTAGATGGTATAAGTGGCCCACATTAATAAAAAAAAGAGCCCTCCCATGAGATTGCTTACACCTATATTCCTTCTCGTTACAACACTACTAGTAATGCCTAATGTAAACGCATATACAGTGGATGGAGTGGAGTTCAGTGAAGTAGTGCCAGCCAATGCTGAACGACCGGAACTTAAATTGAATGGTGCATCTCTGCGCGAGCTGTATTTATTAATTGAAACCTATGTTGGGGCCCTTTATTTGGAGAATCCTTCTACTGACGCTCAATCCATTCTAGACAGCGAAGAACACAAACGTATGGTCTTCCACGTGATGATGAAAAAAGTCGGTGCCCGCCGCATTGCCAACGCCCTACAAGAAGCCCTTGTAATGAACGTAACCAAAGAGCAGCACAAGAAGCTCGGCGGTGAAATCGAACAAATGTTGAGCTATTTCGACGGTAAGATGCATCGTGGCGAAGAGGCCATTTTTGACTACCTTCCAGGCAAAGGCACGCAAATTACGATCAACAATGAAGTGAAAGGCATTATCCCGGGCAAAGATTATTTCCGTGCCATGCTATCCATTTGGATTGGTGAAAACCCAGTTGGTCGGACCTTCAAGGATGACATTCTTGGTTTGAACCGTTTAGATAAGACATCTCAAGTAGCAGGACAATAATCGCATATCTAATCCTGTTTCTGATAATGGGCCAAGAATACTTCTTGGCCCATTTTTTTTATCTGCATATCAATCATGGCCTTAAACGGTTTCATCAAATCACGAAACGTGTTTGAGCCAGTTAAGTACTCACAAGCAAAACTCACCGCTTCGAGCGTAGAAACTCCACCTTCAATACTTGAACTGCGAATCTGATATTGGGTTTTAGGAATATCCGTTAATTGCGCACACGGTAATTCATGCAACCATGGATTCATATGCCAAATGCGCTTAGCTTTGCGCCAGGTGCCATCGATAATGATGAGGTATTGAATATTTGCTTGTACCGCCAATGCAGGATCGTCTAAGGACCAATTGTCACTTTCCTCTGAAGGAAACAATATCCGGCAAGTTTGAGGTTTTTCAAGTAACGCCTGCAATTTAGGATGACCGCTAAAGTCCTCACCCACCCACACATCGATGGGTGAAATGCATTGCTTGAGTATCGGAACCGTCGCAAGTGCCTGTTTTTGCTCACTGGGGTGTTGTAAAATCACCAGCTCACAAGGCGCCTTCAGCGACACTAAATGCGGGCATAAACATACGGCTTGCGGACGTTGGCAGCCTTCACATATTTCTCTTGGCATATTGCTCGATGCAGATTTTATATCAGGATAAACATTTACTGGTGATCAACAAACCCAGTGGTTTGCTTTCTCAGCCGGGCAGTTTAGATACCAGCGTGGTTACCGAACTGGAGTCTCGATTTCCGTTTCTGGGTGTGGTCCATCGTTTAGATCAAGGCACATCCGGTATCATGGTCATGGCGCTAAACCAAAAAAGCCTATCTCATCTTGCTAAGCAATTTCAATTTCGCACCACTTTCAAACTGTATGAAGCAGAAGTATTTGGTCAACTGCCTCTCACAAAAGGCCATATTAATTTGCCTTTACGTTGCGACTGGCCCAATCGCCCCAAACAAATTGTCAGCGAAGATGGTAAACCCTCACTCACTCACTGGCATTGCATTGAGTCAACACCGGAACGCAGCCGGGTCATACTCATTCCACACACAGGGCGCAGCCATCAGCTGAGGGTTCACTTAGCCAGTCTTGGTCACCCTATTATTGGCGATTACTTTTATGCCCACGAACAAGCATTAGCCATGAGCCCACGCCTACACTTACATGCAAAGAAGCTGGTTATACACCATCCGGTGACGAATCAAAGACTCAGCTTTGAAAGCCAGGCACCGTTTTGATAGTAATCGCGCAGGCTTATTGCTCTAAAGGGGTTGCTGAATTATTGGCGATACACAAATCGATAAAGTCTTGAGGCAAAACCGGTGTTGGTTGCTTATTTTCATCAATGGCAACAAAACTGAATACACCCGTGATGGCCTTCTCACAACCGTCTTGATATAAATCTTCCACATACATATCGACACGCACTTTCAAACTTGTGCGTCCCACCTCAATGACTTGAGCGATTAGCTCCACCACTGATCCTGCTGGTACTGGGTGCTTAAAATCTATTTTATCTGAACTTACGGTTACGATGCGTTGGCGACTGAAGCGAGTAGCAGCGATAAACGACACCTCATCCATCCATTGCAATGCCGTGCCACCAAATAACGTATCATGATGATTAGTCGTATCCGGAAAGACAGCTTTAGTAACATGGGTTTTGGCTAACGATTTACGCTGGCTAATGATTTCATCTAACGTCATATTCTTTTCCAATAGCTTAACCGCAACAGTTTGGACGAATCCAGCCTATAAGGCCAATGATGATTTTTCATTAAAACCTTGAGTTAAATCCATTTAGACATGACGCAAAACAAAGCCATGTATTAAGTCTGCGACTTCATTTACATCACCATCGAGATGTAAATGATGTCCGCCACCTAACCAATGCCACTCTTTTTCTGCTTGTATGTTCTGCCAGCGAGATTGCGCTTGTTCTAAAGTAAACAAACCATCATCTGCAAAAATACCTAATACAGGGCAACGAATGGACGCAATAAAGCTGACAATGACATCTTCAGGTAAGCGCATCATAGAGGTATAGCGCAACCTCTTGTCGTTACGCCAAGCAAATCCAGACGCTTGTTCAATTAAACCACGCTCAACTATTTTTTTGGCACTGTCATCGGCTAATTTCAATGAACCCTGTAAACGCGCATGAATAAAACTGTCTTTACTTTCTTTTGCTGACTGTTGGGGGTTATGCTTTTTCATACGATTAATGGCTTCTGCCAAGCGAAGTGGCGCGGTTTCCACTTCACCCGCCATAGGGCCAATGGCTTCAATCAAGGTTAAGCTTTTTAATCGATCAGGAAAGGTGCCCGCATAAAGTGTTGATATAGCCGCCCCCATCGAATGACCCAGTAGATGGCAACGCTCCCAACTTAACGCATCCAAAATGTGCTCGACATCCTCGACTCCAGCCCATAAATGATAGTGCTGATGCTGCGGCCAATGGCCACTCAAACCATGACCCGGTAAATCGACAGCAACCACACAATATTCTTTAAGCAAAGGCGCTAAATTTGAAAAACTCTCAGCATTATCTAACCAGCCATGCAAAGCCAAAACTTTTTCACCGCTCGGGTTACCCCACTGCAAACCACGAATAACAATCCCTTTAATTTTTAGCTCGATATTCTCAGGCATCGTAATAACCTTTACCAAGGACTCACATTTAAGCTAGGAGGCGTCACCGCAAACCCTGCTTTACGCAATAAATTTAACAAACCAAATTCACCTGGAAGGTGTAATGCTCCCACAGCAATAAATGTGCGGCCTTTTTTCAACTCAGGTAGCATGCGCTCTAACATACGTTGATTACGCTCATCAATTAATGAATGCATGAGGCGCTTTGCCAGTTCATCATCTTGGCTTTGCATTTCCATGCTACGGCGATAAATCTCATCCAAATCCCCTTTCAGATACGCCAAAACCAGTTTTTCATTAAGCTCTTGAACTTGTGGCAAAAAATCCAGAGAGTCTTTTAATAATGTTATTTGATCCTTTTCGCTTAGTTCATCAAAAACTGATAATTGCTCTTGTAAGGTTTCCAATGCGCAAAGCTGTTTGTATTGATGCACACCCCAATGATAAAGCTGCTCATCCAATGCATAACCACCTTGGCTTTCAGGGCGGCTCACTACCACCATGGCAGCCCAGGGTTTTAAATGCACTGACTCTAGCGGGGTCATTCCCTTTTTATGCAAAATCAAACTCAAGCGGTTAAATAAGGGGTCACCCAAGATCTCATCCAAATATTGATCCTTAGGTAACAACATAGCCCGACCAATACTCACTTGAGTTTCACGGTTGGGTAAGATTTCCAAACACAAGGTTTTGGATTCGTTGAAACGCCGAATGACTTCGTTATCTAAATCTTTTACACGCTTATCATCAATGTGAATCGTGCCAAATAAAAAAGAAGGGGGTTGTTGCGGCTTATGAATACGCCACAGTAAGCCTGTGCCCACTTGAGCACTAGCATATACACTAATGAACGTCGTTAATAAAAGAACTAATACGCCGATAAGATGTTTTGCAGCATTCCGCATTGGCTAGCAAACACCTCTGTTTGAATGGAAACAATAGCAGCCGTATCCACATGACGGCCACGCGTATTACCATCGCATAAATGTGTGGTTAAACGACCAGCAAAGGTTTGATGACACACGAGTAGAATATTGAGATTCTCACCTTCAATATCTAATAGAGTATCTAAGGCTGGTTGGGTTGGCACATCTGGTGTAATCCACTGCACCGTGCTTTCTCGTGCGGCGGATACGCCATTTTGTTTAAGTAACTGCCAGGTTTGTTGAGCCCTAAGATATGGGCTCACAAACACATGTGTAAATGCTTGATCCTGCAGAAACTGGGCATTCGTCAAAACTTGACGTTGTCCCTCTTCTGTTAAAGGACGTAACTCATCACTGTGCACCATGGACTGAGCCTGTCCATGCCGCATGATCCAAAGTTTATGCATCGCTTTCTTCAGCATCAGCTAGCTTTTTAGCTGATGTTTTACGCGCCGTTTTTCGTTTGGTTGTTGTCGTACCAGCCTTTTTCTCTTCTTTAGGCCAGTCACTAAACGGATAGGGTTTTTCTTCTGAGTTATAACTTAAATAATTAATGATCTGAGCCACATACAAACTTAGGCCTTTTGCAAATTGACGTAAGCCATCATTTGCATCACCACTAAGTAGTACATAAAACCACTGACTAATCGCCACTAACAAAACCAGAATATCAACGATGCGATAAACAATAAAAAACAGCACCATAAATAAACTGCGCAGCCAAAATGATTCTGACTTCAAGTTGTCTTTCCAGCGCTTCTCCATTGCTTATGCCCCTCTAGGTAAAGAAAATTCCACGTCCGTATTATGATCCCCAGTCATTAATGCAGTGGCCACTTCATCCACTTTTACGCCTTCAAATAACACAGCGTACAACGCATTAACTAAAGGCATATAAATACCCATTTCGTTCGCTTCATTGCGTACATAACGCAATGTATTAATCCCTTCTGCTACTTCACCTAGGGATTCAATCGCTTGTTCAAGGCTCTCACCCTTACCTACCGCATATCCCACACGATAGTTTCGACTTAAAGGTGACACACAGGTAGCCACCAAATCGCCTACTCCGGCTAACCCTAAAAACGTCATCGGGTTCGCGCCCTGAGAGACCGCAAAACGACTCATTTCTGCAAGACTACGTGTAATCAACATGGCCTTGGTATTCTCACCATAACCCAGTGCTGCGGCCATGCCTGTGATAATCGCATAAATATTTTTCAGTGCGCCGCCTAATTCCACGCCATACATATCGGCATTGACATAAATGCGGAAAAACTTACAACTTAGGCTTTGCTGAATAAAATCACGGACACGTTTATCTTTACTGGCAATAACGGTTGCTGCCAATTGCCCTTGTGCGATTTCTTTTGCCAAATTTGGACCACTAATCACACCCACAGGGTTAGCAGGAAAAACACCGCGCAATATATCACTCATCAAATTAAAACCATCCGGTTCAATACCTTTGGTGGTACTGATGAGCATTTGTTCTTTTTCCACCATCCCTTGTGTGCGTTCAACTAACTCACGAAACGACTTACTTGGTACAGCATAGAAAATAACTTGGCTACCAGAGATGGCACTTTCTAAGTCATCTGTAGCGGTAATCGCTGCGTGTAATTTAACACCCGGTAAGTATTGTTTATTTTCACGCTCACTTTTAATATCAGCAATGGTTTGCGTATTACGCATCCACAGGCTCACGTCGAAGCCGTTCTCTGCCAATATATTCGAGATTGCAGTACCAAAACTACCGCCACCTAAAACCGTGGCCTTTTGTACTGTTGTGTTTTGTGCCGTCATAAAACTAATTGTCTTCTAAACTTTTCACTAAATCCTGAAACGCTTCACGGTTATTCTGATTCATGTCCATAAGTAATTTATGGGCTTCCAGAACATGCTTTTTCATTGCGGCTTCATCAACGGATTTCAGTGGTAATTCATCAAGGTATTCCACTTTGGAAACCAATTCTTTTACGATATAAAACACCTGATCGAACCCCATGCTTAACAGGATGCGATTAATATCATCTTGAGTAGAGATGATAGTGGGTAATTGACCGTACTTTTCTTTGTAAAGAATGGAGATCTTGGCCAACTGACCAAGAGATGTACTATCAATGCACTGGGTTTCAGTTAAATCGATAATAACGGTTTTGAAATCTTCACTTTCAAACATTTGATCAGTGTATTGATCAAGGGTACTGCACAAGCTTAAACGTACATCACCGACAAACTTAATAATGTAAATACCCTGGCTTTGAGCAACGAGAATTTTTCCCGTATTCATGTCATTCTGTCCTGGACAAGGTTAGCAATGTTATATCGTCTGGTATCTCATTGCCTGTATTCATTTTGAGCAAGGATTCCAAGTTTTCTACGGTTAATAAACCGTCTTCGACCCATTTAATTAAGCAGGCTTCTTTCTCTGCTAATGTCGCTTGAGGCAGAACCTCAAGTATACCATCGGATACAGCCATCAACTGGAACGTATGCCCCAATTTAATCTCATATGTGCTGTATTGCGCCGATGCAAATAACCCAGCAGGCTGCGAACGGCCTTCTAGATAGTGTACACCAAATTCGTTGCTTAATATGGGCATAGGAAATTGGCCGCCAACACTATAAGAAAGTGTTGAAGATGGCAAATCAATCATGCCCCAAAACAAGCTCACATGCTTGCCTAGCTTAGCATCCACCAATTCTTTGTTAATGCGTTCGATCACTTTATGCGGGGTAAGTAGATCGTCGGTTGATTGGCGTTTAAGATTACGCCGTAAACGGTTAGTAAGGTTCTTCAACAGCACTGTAATAAATGCCGAAGAAGCGCCGTGTCCACTCACATCCGCAATATAAAACACTAATTTATCGCTACTGATCGGAAAATAATCAACAAAATCGCCGCTAAGGTACAAGCTTGGGATGATGTGATAATTAAACTCCACCCCAGCCATTTGCGCTTGGTTTTCAGGCAGCATTCGCTTCTGCACTTCACGCCCAGCTTGCTGGTCCAATCTTAACTCTTCTAGGCGAGATTCCAGCTCACGGTTCTTACTCTCTAGTTGAGATCGATACGTGGTGTTTTGTTCCTCTAAGCGGCGTTGTTTGAGGTTACGGACAATACTGTGCTCCAGCACTTCCATATCTAAGATTGGTTTAATGAGGTAATCACTGGCACCTAAGCGTAATGCTTGGACCACGTCTGCCATAACCCCGGCGCCAGATACGACGATAAAAGGGGTGGTAGGATGGGTTTTATTGATTTGCTTGAGAACGGACAAACCGTCCATGTTCGGCATGCGCAAATCACACAATACGATATCTGGGAGCTGACTGTTGAAGCAGGCCACACCTTCGTGCCCATTCTCCGCTTCTATTACTTCAAACCCACTGTCCTCCAAATAAGCAACGATGCTTTCTCGGACAATAGCTTCGTCATCAATGACTAATACTCGACCACTTACCACACTCATGGATGCCTGCGCAGACTTGTTATTGTTTTGGCTGGGCCACCTTACATGGCAAACAGCCTGTTAGCAAGGTACACCAAGGACAGCACAAAGGCATGCATTAATTATACAAATCTCAGTATTTTGTGTGAAAATTGTCACACCATTTGCATAGTAATTATACAGTTGCATGAATTACAGAAGTTTGACACAGTGAGATTGACATTGTGGCCAATGGAAGAGGAATAAAAACAATGAACCTAGCCAACGCCTACGAAGAAAAACGTGACTTTATCCGCATGCGCGTAGAGTCTCCCCTGACCTTAACCATGGGTGACCGCACCATCGAATGCATTTGCATCGATTTAAGCGGAACCGGCATGTGCATAGAAACTCGAGAAGTTCTTAATGTCGGCGATGAAGGTGTCGCATTTATTCCATCATATCAGAATCAATTTGCCCCACTTAATGCTTGCATCACTATCAAGCGCCATATGGAAGATGGAGGTTTAAATTACTATGGGGCTGAAATTATCGAGCTCCTTGGCTAAGGCCCAAAAAAACGCCAAGCATTGCTTGGCGTTTTTTTAGAAGTCATCTTCGAATTCATCCTCAAAATCATCGCCGAATTCATCTTCCACCTGCCCATCGTTAATCAAATAATCACGACGCTGCAAATACAAGCTGCGAATAAACGAATAGCGATCACCGCTGATGATGCCTTCCGCCGGAATTAAATCCGCACGAATATCCAAGTATTCGGCAAATACAGTGGAATAATATAATTCAGTATTTTCAAG
>JABXIK010000095.1 GCA_013373125.1 Gammaproteobacteria bacterium
CCACAGAAATTCATCGCGTTATTCACCGACATTACTGAAAAAAAACAAACCCAAGAAATCATTTGGCAACAAGCCCATTACGATGACCTTACTCAGTTACTCAACCGTAATAGTTTCACTAAATACATTAATAGCGCAGTGAATGGAGACCAGCCTTTTGCTTTGTTATTCATCGACCTTGATCACTTTAAACAAGTAAATGATACCTTAGGACACAAGGTAGGCGATGAGCTCTTGAAGCAAGCCTCTCACCGTTTGAAACATTGCGTGCGCGCATCAGACATAGTATCACGCTTTGGGGGTGACGAATTTACCGTCGTCCTATCCGGCGTATTGACCGAGGAAATCATTCATCGCATCTGTTCACAAATCATCATGCATTTATCCGCGCCATTTGATTTAAATGGCGAAGCGGCATATATCAGTGCCAGCATTGGCATAACACAATTCCCCAATGATTCACGAGATGTGGAGGAACTGTATAAATACGCCGATCAAGCCATGTACGATGCCAAACGCAATGGCCGTAATCGATTTTCCTTTTTCACACAAGAATTACAAATCGCTGCGGATCGGCAACGCAGTATCACTTCCGAGATGCGCTTAGCTGTGCGTAACAATGACTTTCATATTCTGTATCAACCCATTGTCCATTTACCCAGCAAACGTATTCATAAAGCCGAAGCCTTGTTACGCTGGCAACATAAAACCCGAGGCGAAATCCCCCCTGCGGAATTTATTCCCATTGCCGAAGAGACTGGACTGATTAATGAAATTGGTGATTGGGTGTTTAAACAAGCCGCATTACAAGCAAAAGTGTGGCGTAAACATCACGATCCAAGTTTTCAAGTGAGTATTAATAAAAGCCCTGTACAGTTTTATCATGATGCCGATCGAGGTCATGAACATTGGAGTGCATTCTTAAAAACCATCAATTTGAGTGGCGATGGCATTGCGGTAGAAATTACCGAAGGATTGTTATTAGACAGCACCAGTCAAGTAAGAGAAAAACTTGAAGATTTTCAAAAAAGTGGCATCGCCATAAGTTTGGATGATTTTGGTACTGGGTATAGTGCGTTAAGCTACCTAAAAAAATTTAATATCGACTACATTAAAATTGATCGAAGCTTTGTCATGAATCTCGAGCACGATAAATATGATCGTATTTTATGTGAGACCATCATCAGCATGGCCCATAAACTGGGAATGATGGTGACTGCCGAAGGCATAGAAAACGAGAACCAGAAAGATATACTGCAAGCGGCCGGTTGCGATTATGGCCAAGGTTTTTTATTTTCCCCTGCCATAACCGCTAGCGAATTAACCAAGTTAATTGAAGAAAATTAATCCGCGTACAAGTCTTGGTTTACTACATCCCAGTCGTAACTCGCTTCATAACCATCAGGCGTTTTTACAAATACTTTGTACACTTCTAGTCCGCGATCAGTATCATCCACCGCCACTTTTACAGTACGGCCTTCATATTGGCGTAACTGTTGATTTGTAAGACCAATAAGTTTTGATGCTTTTTCACCGCTTATTAATTGATACTCACCTTTGGAAAATACTATCTTGCCTTCTTTGCTAGTTAAAGCTGCAGCAGAAGCTTGAGCAGCTAGTGCACATAAAATGGCGCAAAGTACGATTACATTTTTCATGGAGGGCTCCTTATATTACGAACCCCTATTCAAACCAAGATATATGACAAGCAAATGAACAGAATATGACAGATCCGCAATACACTTGTCACATCCCATTTTTATCCATGTATAAAAAAACCGCTTTGCAAGCAAAGCGGTTTCTTATTACAACCAAGTATACTTAGTGTAATCCGGCCCGCCATTTTTGATTGGCACCGCCATGATCTTCCCAAATCAAAATTGGGTCACCGCTATTGGTACCACCAGCATCGATGACTTTGTTCATATTAATGACCGAACGGAAACGTCCACCATCTTTATAAAACTGCTGATTTTCATTACCAACCAGGCATTGCCAAATCTGCAATTGATTACCGTCTGTCATGTCACCGTTGGGTACGTCCAAACAAAAATCACCGGGTAATGCAGAATGCATGGTGTCGTTAATAGAATCGTACATCCAGGTTTGTGCATCGCTGCCATTACAGCTGCGTAATTCAATTTTACTACCATTAGCGGCTATACCATCCACTACTGTTAAGCACTTACCTTTGTTTTTATCGCGCCAATCCACCCATTTAAAATCAATGTTAAGAGGACGTAATTCCCACTCTTGCCATTGACGACCGTTGTACGTCCATTGGCCTACATTGCCACCGTTATCCCACTCATAGGCATCGGCTACAATATTCGAATCGTGCTTACTGGCTAGGGTATTCATATTGTAGGTCCAGCGTAAATTATCACTGTCTACACAATCCCAAATCACAATTTCACCACCTTCGTAGGCTTGACCACGGTTATCCAAGCACTTGCTGCGATCGGCTCGGTTTTCAAACATTTCCTTTTCTTTATTCCAAAGCCAATGCTGATCAAACGCGTTGTCTTGGCAATCCCATAGTTGTACATTTGCACCGTTAACCAAGTTATTGTCATCCCCAGGAATGTCCATGCAACGTTGTGCTTTACGGTTGTAAATTTTGACAAAGTTTTCTAACGGATCATAAAACTTAGTTTTCGGCGAAGCCTCGGCACGTTCCCACATTTGTAAATATGCTTCAGCAGAATTCATTACCGCTTCATACACTCGGGTAGAGTTACGCTGACGCATATCCTGAATTTGATCCGCTAATAAGCCATAGTGCGCAATACCATCTTGGTTTAAGTCAAAAACACGATTACCAGATACTTGCTTGTCAAAGGTAAAGCCAAACTCATTGGTGTAAGGATAAATTAATGGGTCGACATCGGCATTGCTACGCGCTTTCGCCTGACCGCCTAAACCACTCATATCCGATCCCACGCCTACACCATTTAAGTAAGGGGTTTGCTCGATGATGTCTAAGTAACGACCCACTTTCCATTCCATCTCCAAAGCGTTGCCATTATAAGGAGCGCCAAAGCCACCCACCTCAAATAAACGCTTGGTATTTTTATGCACACCACCGTCTTTGGCGCTGCTCATCCAGCTGTGGGAAGTAATGACACCGCTGTAGTTTCTCGCTTCTACTATGTCCATCACTTGTGTAGCGCTATCAGCACTTAAGTGATCCAATTCGATTAACATTTTTTTATCGATCATGCGATTCACTAAATACACGCCCAAACCTGTTAAACCATGTTGGTTGCAATGCTCACGGGTTTCATCGTATTGTGGATTCAAACCTATGATATCAAGAATATCGCTTACGAAATCAATATCCCCTAACAGTGGGAATCCAGATTTAAACCAATTACCACTGGTTTCGGCATCACATTCATGGGTTTCAAAGAAACGACCGGTTGATAAGAATTCACCAATATTGATGAAGCCATCTTCCACACGAGAGCCACCCAATTGATTATCAAATTTATGAGTAGGGTAAATAGTGCGTATGCCTAGGTCATAAAGCTCATTCAGTTTTTCTTCTACTGTATTACGATTACAGTGATCTTTAATACCGCAATCAAATGTTTCAGATGCTTCAACACCCATTAGCACTGCCATCTTACCATCGGCGATCACATCACGAGCTTGCGCAGGTGACGTGACTAAACGGAACCAGCCTTCACCTGGACCACCGCTTTGTGCATCAATGTAATCTTGCATTTCATGTAAACGCTGAACTTGCAAACGAATACTGTCCATCACATTACAGCTATTCGGATTCACCCAGCTAGCCGGGTTAATTGTGCTTTGTGCCCAGCACAACACTTCATTTTCGACCAAGGCTGTGGTTACCATTCTTAAACCAGAAAGATAAGCACGTTCCATCCATTTGTAGTAATAACCCATGTGACTCAACTGCTTAGGATTTGGCCAAAATGGAAAGTCCGGCCAACCACGAGTGTCGTATCTGTGATTAGCATCTTCATAGGCATACAGGTTACCAATCAAGTCTAACGAGCCGTTTGGACCGTGAATATCTTTTGAGTCTTTTAACGCTTCTTCCACACCCCAGCGATGGAATGGCTCGCCATGCATGAATTTACCACCCATGAACTCATAAGAAGTAATGTGTGTATGCGGGTCCACCCAACCACGCACAGGCGTACTGGCATCCCCTTTCAAATTATCTAAGCTACCCGAGACATTCGTGGTGACTTCTGGGTAAGGCGTACAATCATTTTGTGCAACTAACTTAAATTTCTTTTCACTGGTGTTGTTATTGGGATTTAACAAGTCAAAAAAATACAACCCACCGTCTGTATAGTTATGCTTTAAACCCATATCCAGTGCGGTTCCACGAAATTTAAAACCATAACCACCATTACCATCATCTTTGGCTGTGATTTCCCATTCCGCAAATTCACCTGCATAACGCCCAGCACTGATCTCAGCGGGTAAATGGCTTGCTAAGTAGCGTCCATCTTTATCGGTTAACATGTAGTGATTAAAAGATGTGGGCTTGAAAAAGAAATGCGTGGCTTGAGAAGCATCTATGCTTTCAAAGTGATAACTTAAACCGTCATCAACCGCACCTCCTTTATGGAATTTTTTTAGATAATCACCGTTAACTGATGATTGAATAGCAAAACAGCCTTGCGCTAAATCGTACACGGCTTGCGCTTCATCGGCCAAAACCGAATGAGATAGTAAGGGCAGGCTCACACAGAGACCTGCCCATAATTTTTTGAATGTCATAGTACCCTCTTATTTTTTATTGTCGTTTTAGACGGGCACTATTAATCAAATTCTAGAACGCTAATCCCATGTGATGTTTGGCCAAAGCTCAGACCAATTTCGTCAATTCCATTTTAATCTGGCGCAAAAAAATAAAACTGGAAGAAGTTGCGCCAGAATATTTTTTCTGGCGCATTTTGATTAAGGCTTAATGTGGATGCTGGTGTTCGCCTAATTTCGGTGGCTGCAAACCTTTTACTTTTCCCGTGACGGGAACCGGATCGCGTTTTATGTCGGTTTTAAGTTCGTGCAACTTCAAAGTAGTTGGTGAAGCCTGATACTCACTTTTCCACCAAGCCACACTCAGACCCACACACAACACCACCAAGCACACACAGGTAATATTACGATTCCGCATATTTATTCTGGCTGCGCCACGTTATATACCACCTTACCATCGAAGATGGTGGTCAACACTTGTGTGTCATACACACCGATCACGTCTTCTGGATTTTCGCTTTCGGCCAATTGTACAATATTACGATCAATTACAATTAAGTCGGCACGCTTGCCTACTTCGATGGAGCCCACCAAGTCATCTTGACGCAATGCTTTAGCACCATTAATCGTGTAGGCCTCGATAATTTCATGCACGTTAAGAACTTGATTTTCATTTAATACCACTAAGTTTTCGTCCACAAAATCACTGCGAGTCATGGCAGTAGCCATGTGTACAAATGGCACTGGCTCACGGGTGTCCACTGGCGCATCACTACCGGCCACTAAGACTGCACCGGCATCTTTTGTGGTTTTGGTTGGGTACACAGCTTGCATATAATAGTTTTCTGGGTTGTATAGCGAGGTGGGCGTTAAATCGCTTAACTCATCCACAAATGGCATCACGCTTAAATCGTATTCGTAACCAGGAATGGCCCACGAATAGGTATAAGCTAAATAGATACCTAGCTCACCCATACGTTGTTGATCATCCGGATGCACCACCTGCATGTGTGCAATGGCATGAGGCAACGTGCTGCTAGGGTTTTTAGTTTTTGCCGCTTCAATGGCATCGATAGCCGCACGTGAAGCGCCATCACCCACACAATGCATGTGAACGGTTAGATCGGCTGCATCCAGTTTGCTCACAAATTCATTTAAGAATGTTTTGGTATTCACACCTTGTTCTTTAATCAACAAGCTATTGGCATCAGCCGCTAACAACTCACCTGCTTCTTGTGTACATTGCACAGGATAAAAACCATTCGCGTCTTTGAAACTATTTTTTTCACTGGTCTCATCAAAATTGTCAGGGTTATTGCGCACGCTCACACACGCTTCGCTGTCGGTATTCACATAACCGATTAAAGCCAGTTCACCTTGCTCCACATTGGATAAATCCATAATGGGTTGTTTGAAATCATTCAGCATGACAGAGGTGGGCAAAGTTGGAGGCGCTTCCCACACATTGCCTTCTTGTACGCCATCTACCATGACCTTAACGCTATCGGCTTTGATTAAAGGATACGCATTCATTGCATTTTTGGTATCCACCAAATGCTGCACCAACCCATCATAATTAATGCCGTTGTTACCCACATAATCCGTTACATCATAGGCTTGCGCTGTGGTTAGTCGGAAGGTCATGTCACCGTTATCCGCTAAGGTTTTATACAGAGCCAACTCATCAGCCCCGGTATAAGCATCTTGCACCGAAGTAATACCGTACTTGTTCAATTTCTCAGGAATCTTAGGCAGCTCTTGCGGGTTTTGTTGTAGCGGATACAAAAAGTTTGGTACACCCGCTAAATGCATGGCCGATTCCGTTAAGTAACCATTGGGATTCCCCTCAGCATCTACACCAACAAACGGCGCATATTCGGCCCATACCCCAGCTAAGGTGGTTTTATTAATGCCTACCACTTCGCCTGCGGCATTTTTCACTTGATTCAATGCAAAAGAATTCGCAGCACCACTGTGACCATCAGGCCCTTGTAGGTACACCGGCTGAGTGGTGGAAACCGCATCTAAGGCTTCACGTAAATTGCTGTAGTTTTCAGTCACGCCATTGCCTTCGTAAGAATTCCATTGCAAGGCCAGAATCATTTCTCCTTCGGCGTATTGGTAGGTGGTTTTACAGACTTCAAGCGCCGATACGATTTCATCAAGGTTTTTAGGCTCCACCCCAAAGCCGCACATATCCACATCCACAATCCCTGTTGGATGGATATGCACATCATGCAAACCAGGCAGCATCATTTTATTTTCAAGATCCACCACCTTGGTGTCATCGTTGATGAACTTTTGCACGCCATCATTACTGCCGACGTACACAATCTCACCGCCTTTCAC
>JABXIK010000001.1 GCA_013373125.1 Gammaproteobacteria bacterium
CAAGTGATCCAAGTGATCCAAGTGATCCAAGTGATCCAAGTGATCCAAGTGATCCAAGTGATCCAAGTGATCCAAGTGATCCAAGTGATCCAAGTGATCCGGTTGCTCAAGATCCAGACGTTAATGGAGATGGTGAGATTACACCCGAAGATACTGTGTATGTGCCAGTTGAGTATGATCAAGGGGATTTTTATATAGTTGAAAGCTTTCCTCAGGGCGACTTTCCCTATTTAGATGTTTCTGTTTTTCATTTCACACTTTCTCAAACTATTGATGCTGACACTATCGCATTAGACCAAGGCTTTTCATTCATCAAAGACGGCGAGTCAGAATCCATTGCTGGTACTTTGTTGGTAAAAGATCGGTTTATTAGTTTTGATCCGGATGT
The DNA here is from genome assembly GCA_013373125.1 of Gammaproteobacteria bacterium. GTDB lineage: Bacteria > Pseudomonadota > Gammaproteobacteria > Pseudomonadales > Oceanobacteraceae > Bermanella. Next base: position 389 of record JABXIK010000001.1, read on the forward strand.
TGATCTAGATCCAGCAAAAAGCTATACATTGAAAATTTCGAATTCAGTAAAAAGTGTTTCGGGTTTATCACTAAATAGCGGAGATTTTTCTGAAAAAATCATTGAACCGCAATCCACATTGCCGCGTTTGAATATTGTACAGAATGTATTTGGTGAAGAAGGTGGCGATGTGTCACCCGTTAACGGTAGAACACGTAATTCAGTGGGTGTTTTTTCAAAATTAATTGGCGATAACATAAGTTATGCGCAAGGGGACTATCATGCTGAGTTAGCTCAAGTGGGTAACTTCCCGGATTATCTGCCTTTTGTTATGCGTAAGGGTTCCGTTATTAAGCTTTCGTCTATGGATGTGAATATTGGTGGCCAGTTTTCTGCAGGTTTTGAAACCAATGATATTTATCTAACCCTCATTAGCGATGCTGTGGGTTATTTAACGCCTCACTCTTCTGGAACTGGATTTAATCGAAAATTATCCATGGTAATGGATACTGCTATGACAGCACAAAATCCTCTAGCCAATGGCACATTGAGTCAAGATGTTCTTAATGTGAATCTGGGGGGATTAGCGGTCATTGATGATGGCGTGATGGTTGTTGATGCCGTAGGGGATCTTGTGATTTCTTTGCTAGGGTTAGAGCAAGTGCCTTCGACAGCAAGCTTTTTCTTAAAAGGTTATTCATCTCCGGCGAATGCGCCAGCTAAGGTGGTAGATGTTACACCACCTGTATTGCATTCATGGGTGCCGGGTGAGTTGTCGAATCGATCTTCTCTTAATGCGCCTATAGTTATGACGTTCAATGAGCCTTTAGCTCAAGCGACACTCGATGGAAATATTCAATTGTTAGATAGCTCTGGTTTGGCTGTGGAAAGTGACATCCGCCTTGATGGTAGTGTGGTTGTGATGCAACCCAGTTTGCCTTTGCAATCAGCGTCAAGCTATCAAGTTAAGTTAAGTCCTTATGTTACAGATCTATCAGGTAATGGGCTTGAGGAGGAATTGAGTCTTAATTTTACAACCGAGATGAGACAAAACGCTAATTTAACCGCACCACTTATTAGTAGTGTGTATCCAGGTTATAACTGTCGATTAACCGCGCAAGATTATGCTAATGATGTTGCTGGATATTGTAGTGGTGGTTTAGGTAGCGATGAGAAAATGAATATTTTCACCTTGCCTGCCAATCGCGCTATTGAAGTCCAATTTACTCAGATCATGAACCCACAAACCTTATCCTTGGGTACGTCGTGTGATACAGGTTCATTCCGTGTCGAAAAAATAGATACATCAGGAAATTGTTTAGATGTGGTGCCTGGTGCCATGCATCTACAAGATCAAAAATTGGTATTCATTCCTGCTTCACCTTGGGAAGAAGGACAGCTGTATCACTATGAATTTAATGCTGAAAAAACTTCGGCGTGTAACGGTAGTGATGATGTTCCCTGTAGTTTAGATGGCTTGCCGCTTAATACGAAACCACTTAAGTTGAAATTGGATAATCGCCAAGAGGGCAGCAATGGTTTGCGTATGCCGTTTTATGGTGTGGCTGAGAAGACCTCACATGTGCTGAGCACCATGGCGCAATTACCAACGACGGATACCAACCGCAATTACAGTTTTGATGGTGGTGAGACGCCTATTATTGAAAATGCAGCAAAACTTTGGGTGCAAAGTACAACAGGCTTGGTATCGCAAGCTCGCCTAGGTTGTAAAGAAGGCAGCTGTGAGGATCAGGAGAAAATCTTTGTATCTGGAAATCTACCAACGGACATCGGTGAATATGACGCTGAAAATAATCGTATTCCTGTGACTATTTACCCACAAGCACTCATGACCACATCGATTACCATGTATGCAAAAACTATTTTGGGCTGGCTAGAAAATCCAACTGGTCCTCAGGTGATGCGTGTGCGTCCCAATTATGTGGAAGGTCGATCCATGCCTAATGAAGGATATATAGTTTGGGATGAAGCTTCACAAAGTGCGCATTTCGAAAGCACTATGAATGTGTATTTGGATGCGCCAGGCTTGGCGCCTAAAATTTTAGGTATCGAGCTAGAAACGAATATGCACAGCTTGCCACTGACCTTAAATCTGAGAGGACCGATTCAATTCTTACCGGATGGTCGTATGGAAATTCAATTGACCAACTTAGATATGGTGGATATTGATGTGTTAATCGAATCTTTTTTAGGAGATTCGGATGTGTATTTGAAAATCCCGAAAGGGGCGTTAGTCATAAACCTTGTCTCGAGCATTCTCAAGCACTAGCCTTAAGAGAGCCTTTGCCCACCTTGTGTGGGCTTTTTTTATTTGTTTTTTCCTTCTATGAGTGGATGTATGTCTTTTATCCAAAGTTGAGTGCCGTTGGCCACCGCTAATGGCATAACAAAAATATTCACCACTGGAATCATGGTTAAAAATGTCATGCCAGCACCAAAACTGAAAGTTTGAAAGGTAGGGCGCTTTGCGAGTCGTTTTAAATCATTAAAGTCTTGTTGGTAATTATCTGCTGCATAATCTAAATATTGAATAGCGATACACCAGCTTCCCCATAAAAACGCCAAAACAGGTACGGCTAAATTAACAAAGGGAATAAAGCTAATCAAAAACAAGATCAGGCTTACACCCAGGCCATAACTGATGAAGTAACTGAGTTTTACGATTTCCCGCCATAAAGTACGCATAATGATCTGGCGAATAGTTTCACCCTCTGGCAAGTCAATACCTTGATCTCTTTGTATCTTTTCTGCCAATAGGCCATTAAAAGGGGCTGCAATCAGGTTGGTGATGAATGTGAAGCTTAATCCGTAAGCAATAAGTAGTGCTAGACCAAAAACTAACCAAAATACCCAGGCCATGAAATGCAGCCAGCTAGGGATGTAATTCAACGCGATATCGATGACATCCGCGAAAAGCGTAATGAGAATGCCGGTTAAGATGATGAATAAGATAAAGTTGGCCGCTAAAGGAATAAGTATATAGCGACGATAGCCGGGATTGGAAAGCAGTTTCAGAGAGCTGAATATGTGATGCATAGCTGAATTTAATATAAGTACAAAAGATGGCCAACTTTAGCTATATCTGCTTCTTGTCACAAGTCTCTATGATAGAATCCGTGGCTTTATTCGTATTGTAAGAAATCATGCCTGTTACCCACTTTGTTACTCATCAGATCAATAAAGACCCAAAACAACCTGGGGCCGTCGTTACCTGCGCAGAGCTTGATGCTTTCCATGAGGATTATGCTGCGAAGATTACGGCGCAGTTACGGAATGTTTTCATTTCTAGGGCTGGAAAGCGTTATGGCGAATTTTCCGTGGAAGCCCCTCAATTCAAGGGGTTAACTCTTGATTGGTTAGAGGATAGACAGCCATTCTTAAGTTATACGCAGAAAGTGACCAAGCTATTTGCTGACAAATTCGACAACACACAATTTGAGATGCAAGGCTATCTCGCATTTATCTCTGAGCAATTAGCAGATGGGAATCGTCTCTATGTCTATCACTTAAGAGAGAAAACCAATGTGGCCTTTAATGATGAAATGTCATTGGTAGAAACCCGTTACATCGATTTTTCAAATACTGGGTTTGCTATGTGTGTTGATTCTACGGCATTACAAACATCAGGCAGTAAAAAGTATGTGAGCTTTAGTTACGGTCGCGGGGAGAAGGCCGTACAAAATCTATTCTGCGAGTTTAGTGGGTTTTCCGACACAATTAATACGGAGCAGGACACACAAGAGTTTTTACAAATTGTAGATGAATACACCAAGCACCTACCACAAGAACAAGCAAACGAAACTCGGACTAAAGTCATTGAGTTTTGTATGGAACAGGATAAATACGGTGCAGCAGTTGAATTCAAATCTATATCGCAAGAATTAGATGAAGAGCAACCTGAGAAATTTGAGCAGTTTGTGCAGCAAAAACGCCTTGAGAATCGACAACAGGTGAATGCGCAAGTTGATGAAACAGCTCAGGCAGCAGATACAGTTGAAAAAACAGAATTCATTCCTGACCGAAAAAGTTTAAAAAACTACATTCGATTTAGTGGGAAAAATAAAGACGTAACCCTAAGTTTTTCTGCTACAGCATTAGGGCAAGATGTCACTTTCAATGCCATGAGTAACTCTCTGACGTTAACAAACTTACCCAGTCGTTTATTAAAACAATTGAAACAAGAAGCGGATTTTCAAGCAGAAAAAGGCGCTCAGTAACACGTATTTGGCTGGCCAATCACAGAGTTCAGGTGGCCTGCCAATACTTTTTGTGACATGAGCTTGTCAAAATTAATTAGGGAAAGTGCTTTAGGATCATCTAGCCATGGCTTAAAGAAGTTTTCCCAATGAATAAAGATAACCTCTTTTGGATTTAAATACTTAATTAAGCCAGTAGGGTAGTTTTCTACATGATCAAATGAGGCCGCTGCAAGATAGAGTTGATCCACCGGAATAGAATCTGATACATCTGGTGCGCCAACTGGAAAGGCTGATGCGGATGTTTGAATAAAAATACGCTTAAGCACTTCATTGCTTTGGGGTGTTTTCACGAAATCCATTAGCCAGGTAATGTTAGTACCTTGAGACCAGTCCCATACATACTTCGGCGCTTCCTTTAACTCATGATCATGAATGGCAGGGAATAAGTTAATCCCTAAGGCTTGAGGTGCATGCTCAGAAGCCATTGCCTTTACTCGTATCCAGTCACCTGCAATCCACACCCATTTATTGAATGTATTCTGTTTAAAGCTGATAAATTGCTGCTTGAGGTGGTTTGGTGCAAGTAGGAACTCAGTGCTTTTGCTGCCGAGAATTTGTGTGGTGTCTTTAAAATAATCCGTTATGGCGGGTACATCGGCCGCGTGATCATAGTGGCCATGGCCAATCAATATGGCGGAAACATCTTGTTTGGTTTTGCCTAGTGCTTTCTCAATGGCTTGTTTCGAACTTTCATAAGCTGAAAAAGAAATAATACGCCATAGGCTTTGTGGGCTATAAAAAGGATCGGTTAAAACCCGTTGGTCTTGGTAGTGAATGTCCAGTGCGCCAACGCCTAGATAGCGAATGGAGACAGTGTCGTTTGTTTTTGCTTTTGAGCAATTTGTGTCCGCAAAGATTAAGCTGTTATAGGTCAGCAATAAGCTGAGCATGAGGAGTGAAGAAAAAAGTCGTTGCATCGCTAACTCCTAATTTATTATTTCCATCATGCTCAAAATTTATGGCAGTTGTATGACAGTTAAAGTAGCCAAGTACGAATACCGCTTACAATAACCGCCAAGAGTAAAATCCATAAGATAGGTAGTTTGATAAAACGCAGCAGCACAAAGCCCATGGCAGCAATGGCGATATCACTACTGTTGTGAATAGCGGATGTGAAAATTGGATCGTAAAGGGTAGCGAATAATAAACCTACAACGGCAGCATTAACGCCCTTAATTGAGCCAGCAATTTTGGGTTGTTCTGCTAAAGACTGCCATTGTTTATGCAGGGCTAAAATAAGAATGAAACCTGGTAAAAATATACCAAGGGTGGCGATGATAGCTCCTAGCCAAGCTTGAGGGTGTGATAATGCACCCAGATAGGTGGCAAAGGTGAACATGGGGCCAGGTATTGCTTGCGCAGCGGCATAACCAGTAATAAACGCATTATCACCGATGGATGTAGCAAAATAATCCTGTAGTAAAGGTAATACCACGTGACCTCCACCGAACACTAAGCTGCCAGCAATGAATGTCTGCTGAAATAATTCCGAGATGGGTAAAAGCCCAGATAAAATTAAAATAAATACGCCACCAAAAATAACCAAAGGCCATAGGTTAAATTGAGAGCGGGAGGTGTGGTTTTCGCTGTTGATTGTGAGTTTTAAATAGCCATAAATTGCCGCAACGAATAGGCAAGCAATTTGAACCAAGGGGTGTGGGATCAACCAAATAGCGCAGGTGGTAAGTACAGCTAAAACAATGGTGTGATTATCTTGGCAAAAGTTTTTTGCCATGCCTAAAACTGCATCCAGCACAACAAATACGGCGAAGATTTTTAATACTGCTATTAACTCAGTTACAAACGGTTGTTGAGTAAATTCACTAACGCCTAAAGCAATTGCGAGCATGACAAGAAAGGAAGGCAGTGTAAAACCTATAAATGCTAAAACCCCGCCTAATAAACCTTGGCGCTTTAAGCCAATAGCGAACCCCACTTGGCTTGAGCCTGGACCGGGTAGGAATTGACTTAGTGCTATCAATTGGCTGTATTCGTTTTCACTTAGCCATTTTTTTTGCTCAACAAAAACGGTTCTAAAATACCCAAGGTGAGCAGCAGGTCCACCAAAGCTGGTGCAGCCTAAAGTAAAAAACTGTAAGAAAAGAGACAGGGCAGATTTCATGGTGTCACTCAGTCAAAATTAATCGCTCAATCTTATCAATTTGAAGTGATTAATGTCACCAAGCTCGGTAGAAAAAGAGGCCTGCATGCACACAGGCCTAAATCGGGGTTTTGGGTAATTAGAATTTATAGCCAAAGTTTACGCGGTAAACCATTGGGTCCAAATCATAGTCAACGGTTAATTTACCTGAGCTGCCCTCAAGGGTGGCTGTGGTGCCAATTTTTGCGTACATGGCAGAGGCGTTTACGAACATGTTTTCATTGATGTTATAGTCCACGCCCGCTTGTACAGCTAATCCATAGGATTCATCTAAAGAGAGTTTGTCATAGCCTAATGCTTTGGCGTCTTTTCCGGCTTTTTCGTCAAAGAAGACAGTTATGTTTAAACCACCCCCCACGTAAGGTTGTATGGCAGACGTGTTATCTAAAAAATAATATTGTGCGCTAATAGTTGGTGGTAAGTGTTTTACTTCACCTATGTCGGCACCCGGTGCGCCTAATGTGCCGTCTTTTGCTGTGATGTTATGACTGAAAGGGGTAGCGCCTAATACTTCAATACCGATCTGATTAGTCAGCATATAAGTGCCTGAAATACCCAGTTGTGTATTGTCGTTGGCCTTCACTGCTTGGCCGGCAACTTGGTCAATATCGTTAGAAGATTTCTCTGGGTTTACCGATGCTGTGCCGGTACGCATTAAAATATCACCAGCTTCATACGCCATAATGGGTGTGCTAGATAGCATGGCGGCAGAAATGAAAAGAACAGGGGCCTTTAGTTTTTTTATCATGGGGTTTCCTTAGATTTCCCGTGGGTTTTTCTGAATGGTAGATCGGGAAAAATTGGCACTACTGATCTAAATCAAATTGCTGGCGCAAAATAACTTATTTTTAATTAAGCGCAAAAAAGCTGATTTTAAACAAGGTTGGAAATAGGCAGGTGAATTAAAAAGAGGTAATGGGGAAAGCTATCCCCATTCGAAAAGTTTCAAGCTAAGTTCTAAATTGCACGCAAAATGACCAGTTTATTTGATGGCTAATTGAAGAGTCTGCTGCGCTAACGCTTCTAAACTGATGTCGCCATTTGGACGGTACCAGGTAGTGGTCCAGCCAATAGCACCCGTTAATAAACGACGTAATATAAATGCGTCATGAATAATTAATCCGGCTTGCTTACCTTGGTTGATTGTACTCAACCATAGGCTTTCGTATTCATCTCTTAATTGCAAAATGTACTTTTGCTTATCTTCTCCAAGGCTGCGCCACTCATAAACCAATACGCCCATGGCTTCACCTGTATCTGTATGAATGGAGGCAAGTTCACATTCAATCAAAGCCAGTAGCTTGGCTTTAGGGTCATCCGCTTGCTTTAACGCTTCATGCATACGGGCAATGTTAATAATGATGGTTTCTTCCATCACGCAAAGCAGAATGGCTTCTTTGCTTTTGAAATGATGGAACAAACTGCCAGATTGAATGCCCACTGCGGCACCAAGTTCACGTACGGTTGTACGCTCATAGCCTTTGTTTTTAAACAAATGGGCGGCAGCACGCATCAAGCGCCCCTTGGCACTTTGGGGGTCGGTAATACGACCAGAAGAAACGAGTTCACTTAGCACTGCATCCACGATGGGGTCCTTAACAGTTGGCATATTTGGCCATTATTTATGAAACATTTGGTATTGTAAACCAAGCGCTTGCTTGGTAGGGTGAAGGAATTGAAATTTAACGCGTTATAAAGGAAGTCAGATGTCCTATAGCAGTGTGTTTAAACCAGAATTACTAACTAACACGGTGATGGTTGTGACCGGCGGTGGTAGTGGTATTGGCCGTTGTTGTGCTCATGAGTTATCCGCTTTAGGCGCTCATGTGGTGTTGATTGGCCGTAAAGAAGAGAAATTACAGAAGGTTCAGTCTGAAATTATTGAGGATGGTGGTAGCGCGGATTATTGGGTGTGTGACATCCGCGAAGAAGAATCTGTAAAAGCCACGGTTAAAGCCATTAAAGAGAAGCATGGCGTTATTCATGGTCTGTTAAATAATGCAGGTGGACAGTACCCATCACCCTTAGCGGCAATTAATCAAAAGGGTTTTGAGACCGTTGTAAGGACCAATTTAGTGGGTGGCTTTCTCTTTGCCCGTGAGGTCTATAACCAATCCATGGTGAAAACAGGCGGCAGTATCGTCAACATCATTGCGGATATGTGGGGTGGCATGCCGGGCATGGGGCATTCAGGCGCAGCTCGAGCAGGTATGGAGAATTTCACCAAGACGGCTGCCTTTGAATGGGGGCAATCCGGTGTGCGTGTTAATGCCATTGCACCTGGCTGGATCATCTCTAGTGGTATGGACACTTATGAAGGGGCGTTTAAAGCCATCATTCCTAAATTAGAACAAGCGGTACCCTTATCTCGCATGGGTACAGAATCAGAAGTAAGCAGCGCAGTGACGTTTCTATTGAGTGAAGGCTCGGCTTTCATCAGTGGTGCCACATTAAGAATTGATGGTGCTGCATCATTGGGCAATCGTATGTGGCCATTACCAAAAGCAAAAAATAATACGCCATACAACGGTTTTCACCGAGCAGTTATGCCGGATGTATTGAAAGAACATGAGAAGCAGGAGGCCTAAACATGCCAGCGTTGCAATCTGAAATTGATGTTCACGGTCAAATCTTTGCTGCAAACAAAGATGTCATGCAGCAATGTATTGATGAATTTCGTGCTATTGAACAAAAAGTGGTTGAGAAAGAGCTAGAAAGCAAAGACAAATTTATTAAGAGAAAAAAACTACTTCCCCGTGAACGCTTAAATCGATTATTAGACCCAGGGTCTCCATTTTTGGAAATCATGGCCCTAGCGGGTTACAAAATGCATGACGATAAAGACGGCTCTGGTGCCGGTGGTGGCATCATTGCCGGTATTGGTTATGTGGCCAACGTTCGTTGCATGATTGTGGTTAATAATTGTGCCATTAAGGGCGGTACCATTTCACCTGCGGGATTAGATAAATCATTGCGTCTGCAAGAAATAGCACAAGAAAATAACTTGCCAGTCGTGAGTTTGTCGGAAAGTGGCGGTGCAAATTTAAATTACGCCACGGAAATTTTCGTTAAAGGTGCTAAAGCATTTGCCAATCAGGCGCGTATGTCAGCTCAAGGTTTGCCTCAAGTGACGGTCGTTCATGGTAATGCAACCGCAGGAGGTGCGTATCAGCCTGGACTATCTGATTGGGTGGTGTTGGTGCGCGGTAAGGCCAAAATGTTTTTAGCGGGCCCTCCGTTATTGAAAGCAGCTACCGGTGAAGTGGCAACGGATGAAGAACTAGGCGGTGCAGATATGCATGCGCAAACAGCGGGTACGGCTGAGTACCTAGCTGAAGATGATGCCGACGGTATACGCATTGCTCGGGAAATTATGCAGAGCTTGCCTTGGAATGATCAGTTAAGCCCAAATGCGCTTAAACCCAATTTATATGCGGAGCCATTATTTTCTCCCGAAGAATTGATAGGTGTGGTGCCTGCAGATTCTAAACAGCCATACGATGTACGTGAGATTTTAGCGCGTATCGCGGATGGTTCTGAGTTTTTAGATTTTAAAAATGAATACGATCAGCAAACGGTTTGTGGGCGTATAAAAATTGAAGGCCATGCGGTTGGTATTATTGGTAACAATGGTCCGATTACTCCAAATGGTGCAGCGAAAGCAGCTCAATTTATACAGTTGTGTGAGCAGAGTAATACGCCTTTGTTGTTCATTCATAACACCACGGGTTTTATGGTGGGTACTCAGAGCGAGCAAAATGGTGTGATCAAGCATGGCTCTAAAATGATTCAAGCAGTGGCCAATGCCAAAGTGCCAAAGATTAGTATTAATGTTGGTGGTTCTTATGGTGCTGGTAATTATGCCATGTGCGGACGAGGGTTAGATCCTCGATTTATTTTTGCATGGCCGAACAGTCGTACTGCGGTAATGGGTGGTGCGCAAGCCGGTAAAGTTTTGCGTATCGTAACCGAAGAAAAACAACGCAAAATGGGCATGGAACCAGATCCTAAAGTGTTGGATACCATCGAGCTGGCAACAGCACAAAAACTCGATGCAGGTTCAACTAGCTTATTTGGTACGGCGCGATTATGGGATGACGGCATTATCGATCCACGTGATACCCGCCGTGTTCTAGGCTATTGCTTAAGTATCTGCAAAGAAGCGAATGCAAGAGAATTGCAACCCAATTCATTTGGTGTGGCACGTTTATAAACGAATTTGAAAAGCATAAAGAATTATAAGGATAAGCAAAATGATCATTACTCACGAACATAAAGAAATTTTCCGCACCATGAAAAACTTTGTGGAAAATGAAATCAATCCAAATGTGCCGGAATGGGAGAAAGCGGGCTTTTTCCCAGCTCATGAAGTCTTTAAGAAAATGGGTGATCTAGGCCTGTTGGGTATTAATAAAGAAGAACAATTCGGCGGTATGGGTTTAGATCATTCATATAATATTTATGCGGCAGAAGCATTGGGTTATGCCACTTGTGGTGGTGTACCGTTGGCGATAGGTGTGCAAACGGACATGGCAACGCCTGCTATTTCTAAATTTGGCAGTAAAGAATTAAAAGAAGAGTTTTTAGCGCCCGCTATCTCTGGTGAGTATGTGGCGGCCATTGCGGTTTCTGAAACAGGCGCTGGTTCGGATGTAGCGGGTTTAAAGACCACGGCGAAAAAAGATGGCGACGATTACGTAATTAATGGTTCGAAAATGTGGATTACGAACTCAACGCAAGCCGATTTTTTCTGTGTGTTGGCGAATACCAGTGATGACAAACCTCATAAAAATAAATCTTTGATTGTGGTGCCAGCGAATACACCAGGTGTCACGGTAGGCGAGAAGATTGACAAGATCGGTATGCGTTCAAGCGATACCGCTCCTGTGTATTTTGATGATGTGCGTGTACCTCAACGTTATCGTATTGGTGCGGAAGGCACAGGTTTCATGTTGCAGATGTTGCAATTCCAAGAAGAGCGTTTGTGGGGAGCTGCCAGTGGCTTAATAACACTTGAGCAGTGTGTTGAAAAAACTATTGAATATTGTCGTGAGCGTAAAACATTTGGTCAGCCACTCATTAATAATCAAGCAATACATTTTCGTTTGGCTGAGCTTCAAACTGAAATTGAGTCTTTGCGAGCGTTAACGTACCGCGCAACGGAATTGATGATCAATAAGCAAGATGTAACCAAATTAGCTTCTATGTGTAAGTTGAAAGGCGGTCGCTTAATTCGTGAAGTAGCCGATAGCTGTTTACAGTATTGGGGAGGAATGGGTTTCACTACAGATAACCCAATTTCACAGGTTTATCGAGATGGCCGTTTAGCGTCTATTGGTGGTGGAGCCGATGAAATTATGTTGGGCATTATCTGTAAGTACATGGATATTCTTCCTAAGAAAGCCAAGTAAGACACACAGGAGCGAACATGTTAGATCAAACGTATACCTGTATTAAATTAGAACGTGATGCCCAAAGTCCTTGGGTATTGCATCTAACTTTAGATCGACCTCAGTCCCGAAATGCCATGAGTTTGGCTATGGTTAATGAGCTTTCGCATGTCTTGGCTGAGTTAGAAAGCGATTTTTCGGTAAGAGCGATTATTTTGCGCGGTGAAGGCGGGCATTTTTGTGCCGGTGGCGATATTAAAGACATGGCCAATGCTCGAGCGCAAGTGGCTCAAAGTGCAAAACAAGAAAACGGCTCGGATCCCTATTTTGAATTAAATAAACAGTTTGGTGAATTGATTCTTAAAATGAATCAGATCCCACAGGTGGTGGTATGTGTGCTTGAAGGCGCGATACTGGGTGGCGGTTTTGGATTGGCCTGTGTGAGTGATGTGGCCATTGCAACCAGTACGGCCAAATTTGGCTTGCCAGAAACCAGCTTAGGAATTCCACCTGCGCAAATCGCTCCGTTTGTAGTTAAACGCATTGGATTAACACAGACGCGCAGATTGGCTCTATTGGGTGAGCGTTTTGACGGGGAAGAATCTGTACGACTTGGTATTAGTCATTTCTATGCGAAAGATGATGCCGAGTTAGATCAATTATTAGGACGTACCTTGGATCAAGTTAAAAACTGCGCACCTAAAGCAAATGCAGTGACGAAAAAACTCATTTTAAAAGCTGCTGAGTTTGAGGCATCAGAATTAATTGAAGAAGCGGCGCAGGCATTTAGTGCTGCTGTTCAAGGTCAAGAAGGTGTTGCAGGAACGATGGCGTTTGTACAAAAGAAACCCGCACCATGGGCGATTAGCTAGCAGTAAGATTTGGAGCTGGTTATTCAGCGAGAGTTAAGTACTTTAATAAATGAATACAGATAAATAGACGATTGGTTTGGGGTTGGAGAATAAAGATGGCAGATTTTACAAAAGTACTAGTGGCTAATCGTGGTGAAATTGCACTTCGCGTTTTGAAAACCGCTAAAGCCATGGGGTTTGAAACTGTGGCTGTTTATAGTGAAGCGGATAAGGATGCGCCCCATGTTGCATTCGCTGATGAGGCCGTATGTATTGGTCCAGCTCAAGTCAATCAAAGCTATTTGGTTATTGAAAAGATCATAGAAGCCTGTAAAAAAACTGGCGCTCAAGCGGTTCATCCTGGGTATGGTTTTTTATCTGAAAACACGGATTTTTGTGCGGCATGTCAGGCAGAAGGCATTACGTTTATCGGTCCTGACCCAAAAGCCATTGAGCTAATGGGTAATAAACGATTAGCAAAAATCGAAATGATTAACGCTGGAGTACCTTGTATTCCTGGATACGAAGGTGCTGATCAATTGGATAATGCACTTTTTGAAGAGGCCAGCAAAATTGGTTATCCAATTATGGTCAAAGCTGCGGCTGGCGGTGGCGGTCGTGGAATGCGATTAGTGCATGAAAGCAGTGAGTTTTTAGAACAATTAAAAACCGCTAAATCCGAGGCGTTAAATGCATTTGGTAGTGATGAAATTATTTTAGAAAAGGCGGTTATCAGTCCGCGTCATATTGAAATACAAGTATTTGCCGATCGACACGGCAACTGCATTTATTTAGGTGAGCGTGATTGCTCTGTGCAACGTCGTCACCAAAAGGTAGTAGAAGAGGCACCATCACCATTTGTAAGTGAAGAACTCAGACAAAAAATGGGTGAAGCTGCGGTTAATGCAGCTAAAGCCTGTGATTATGTTGGGGCTGGTACCGTTGAGTTTTTAACGGATGCAAAAGGTAACTTCTACTTCCTTGAAATGAACACCCGTCTGCAAGTAGAACACCCAGTGACAGAATTAATCACTGGCGTGGATCTGGTGGCCTGGCAGCTAATCATTGCAGCGGGTGGCCTTTTGCCTAAAACACAGGAAGAGGTCACGATAAAAGGGCATGCAATGGAGGTGCGTTTGTATGCTGAAGATCCGGCACTTGGCTTTATGCCGCAAACCGGTGAAATATTACGCTGGCAGTTTGCACAGGGTGATGGTTTGCGAATGGACGCGGGCATTCAACAGGGCCAATTGGTGACGCCGTTTTATGATCCTATGTTAGCTAAAGTCATTGCTTATGGTGAAAACCGTGATCAAGCCCGTAGACGTTTAATGGCCTCGTTGAAAAAAATCGAATTATTGGGGGTGCGCAGTAATCGAGGCTTCCTCTATAACATTTTGCAGCATGATGTATTTGCTCAAGGTGAAGCCACAACGGCTTTTATTGAGCAATCGTTCGCGCAAGATAAAACATTAACCCCCCATCCGTTGACTAATAAGCAACAAGCATTAGCGGGTTGGTTGTTTTATTTGAATTCAGCGTTTACTAATCCAGATGTCTTGGAGCGTGGATTTTGGCGGAATTCAAATCCTGCACCCACTTGGTTTGATTTATTGTGCGTGAGTGATGCTCACTCTGTGGCTGTGCATGTTACCGATAGCCGCAATAAATCGTTCTTGTTACAAGCCGGAGATGAATCCTTTTGTGTCTCACTGGAGGAATTTGATAGTCAAACTCTGCGTTTCAACGAAGATGGCGTATCTAAAACTCAGATTTTTGCTTTTGGGCAAGATGGTTTATTCCTTAATACCCATGAAGGGTGTGTCTTTATTGAAGATATGACACATGCGCCTGCGGTTTCGGCAGATGGAGCGGGTAATGGCCAAATTAAAGCCAGTATGGATGGTGGCATTATTGATGTGCTGATTAATGAAGGCGATACAGTATCTAAAGGACAAAGTTTGGTGGTGCTGGAAGCCATGAAGATGGAACACAGTATGAAAGCGGATACGTCAGGCATTGTTAAATCAGTACATATCCAAAAAGGTGATCAGGTTAAAGGGCGTCAGTTATTGGTAGAAATTGAATCTGATGCCAATGAAATGGAAGAGCCAGAGGCTGTGTAAAAGTTAGGCCAATACATAGGAAGTATTGGCCATTGTGTGTAGCTGTTAATTTCCAGAATATCTTTATAAATCGACAAATATAATAAGAGGTTAAAGGATTGTTATGTCTCAAGCGATCGTTCCACCGTATTTAGATGAAACTCATTTTGCGTTGCGTGATAGCGTGCGTCGTTTTGTTGAGAAAGAAATTCTGCCTCATATTAATGATTGGGAAGAACAAAATACATTTCCTCGTGAGCTGTATAAGTTGGCAGGGGATGCTGGTTTTTTGGGTCTGGGTTTTGATGAGAAATATGGCGGCACGCCAGGTGATGTGTTTCATAAGTTGGTTTTTTCTGAAGAAATCATGCGCTCTACCAGTGCCGGTCTTGTTTCCAGTTTAGGCTCATTAGATATCGGCTTGCCTCCGATTGCCAAATGGGGTAGCGAAGCGCTTAAACAAAAAGTGATTCCTGGTGTTTTATCTGGTGAGAAGATTTGTGCACTGGCTATTACTGAGCCAAGTGGTGGCTCCGATGTTGCTAACCTGAAAACGCGTGCTGAAAAAATCACAACGAATGAAGGTACATTCTATAAAGTAAATGGCAGTAAAACCTTTATCACCTCTGGTGTGCGAGCGGATTATTATACGGTGGCGGTGAGAACCGGTGGAGAAGGCTATGGCGGTATTAGCTTGTTAATGATCGAAAAAGGCACGCCGGGCTTCACTGTAGGGCGCAGCCTTAAAAAAATGTGCTGGTGGGCATCAGATACCGCTGAATTATTCTTTGAAGATTGCTTGGTGCCTGCTGAGAATTTAATTGGTGCTGAGAATACAGGCTTCTTTGCCATCATGACTAATTTTCAAAATGAGCGTCTAATGTTGACCTCTATGGCTAATATGACGTCACAGTTAGCACTGGATGAGTGTTACAAGTACGTTAAAGAACGTGAAGCCTTTGGACGAACCATAGGCAAGTATCAGGTGATTAAGCACAAGCTGGTAGAAATGGCCACTAAGCTGGAGGTCAGTAAAACTATGATGTACAACGTGGCAGCCAACATGAATGCGGGTGTGGATCAGGTTAAGCAAGTCAGCATGGCGAAAAATTTTGCTACGGATACCAGTGATTTCATTACTTATGAAGCCGTGCAGGTTTTTGGTGGTATGGGATTAATGCGTGAGAGTGTGGTGGAGCGTTTATATCGAGATAATCGCATTCTGTCGATTGGTGGTGGTACGCGCGAAATCATGAATGAAATTATTGCAAAACAACTAAATATTTAACTCGTATTTGTCACTTAAAAAAGGCACTTTATAAATCATGCTTATATAAGTGCCTTTTTTCTTTTTAGTTCAACTTTAAAGATACTGTTATCTATTTTGCTAGGCTTAGCACTAACCATGGTGTAATGAAAAACAAAATATTGAGCAGTTTAAATTGTCCGATAAGTTTGTAATGAATCGGTAAAATCTCATCTTCCGGGATCATAAAAATTTTACTGTGAAGGTTTAGTATGGTGTCTCTGGCAACTAATATTGAGATGAACCAGATTAAGATCACGCCAATGTTGACCAAAGCACAATAACCAAGAAAGGGGATGATATTGTCATGCATGAGGATTCTCCCAAAGTGATCTTTTGAGTATAGGATTCCTTTAGGAGAATAAAAGAGGTAAGGCTATTACCTCTTGATGTGTATCAGTTTTCCACGCCCATGGCATTTAATTGCTGTTTTCGGCGTTCTTCTTGCTGGCGTTGAATGTCATCCAGTTGATTCTTAATGGCTTCTACTTGTTGTTGTGGGCGAGTTTGTTGAGCTGATTTCGAGTCGTGTAAGTAGTACTTGGCGATGGCCAGTAGCATCATGGCAACAATTAGTAAGCGCAGGATCATATTGCCTCCATAGAGAGTTAGTTGGACTCGATTTCTGGTAAATCAAAAGACACAAGGTCAAATTGATCATTGTTTACTTTTAGATACCAGCCTTTTTCGTACCAATCACCTAAAACGATGCGCTCGCAGTTATTATCGCCGATTTGCCACTGGTGGACATGCGGGCGATGTGTGTGGCCATGAATCATGCGAAAGCAATTTGCGTTGATGAGTTCGCGGTC
>JABXIK010000004.1 GCA_013373125.1 Gammaproteobacteria bacterium
AGCTAAATCCGCACCCGAGAAACCCGGCGTACCACGAGCAATAACTCGAGCATCAATACCTTCAGCAACCGGCACTTTACGCATGTGTACTTTTAAGATTTGTTCACGACCGCGAATATCAGGTAATCCAACCACCACCTGACGGTCAAAGCGACCAGGGCGCAGCAATGCAGGATCTAGTACATCCGGGCGGTTAGTTGCTGCAATCACAATAATGCCGTCATTGCCCTCAAAACCATCCATCTCTACTAACAACTGGTTTAAAGTCTGCTCACGCTCGTCGTTACCACCGCCGATACCCACACCACGGCTACGACCTACCGCATCAATTTCATCAATAAAGATGATGCATGGCGCTTGTTTTTTAGCTTGATCGAACATGTCACGTACGCGCGAAGCACCCACACCCACAAACATTTCAACGAAATCGGAACCTGAAATTGAGAAGAAAGGGACCTTTGCCTCACCTGCAATGGCTTTTGCCAACAAGGTTTTACCTGTACCAGGTTGACCCACCATTAAAACGCCTCGTGGAATTTGGCCGCCTAAACGTTGATATTTCGCAGGATCACGCAAGAACTCCACTAGCTCCTGAACGTCTTCCTTGGCTTCATCACAGCCAGCCACATCAGCAAATGTGGTCTTGATTTGATCTTCACCCAATAATTTGGCTTTAGACTTACCAAATGCCATAGGGCCACGACCACCGCCGCTACCACCTTGCATCTGGCGCATGAAGAACATAAATACCGCGATAATCACCAAAATAGGGAAAGATGCCACTAGAAGCTGAGTCCAGATACTTTGCTGTTCTGGCTTTTTACCTTGAACTTCTACTTTATGGTCAAGCAGATCGTCCATCATTTTAGGGTCATGACCAGGGCGAACTGTCTCAAAGCGCTGGCCGTTACTGAACTCACCATCAATGGTAGCACCTGCAATGGTCACTTTTTTCACTTGCCCATTTTGCACAAGCTCAATGAATTGAGAGTAGGCGATTTCTTGATTCGATACTGGGGAATCCAGCTTTTGGAATACCGTTAATAACACGGCGGCAATTATGAGCCATAAAATTAAATTCTTTGCCATTTTAATACAGGTCCAACCCTTAAATTGTTAGATTCTCAGTACCCTAACAGTACTACACATTCGTCAAAAAAGTCACAAGGTTCTACTGAGTCTGGCAAGGTTTTGCGCAGTTCTCCAGTTTCTCCCTGTTTTACGAAGATCTTGGCTATCTAGATCCCCTAGAATTCTTCACTTGCCAGCCCAATACTGACAATAAATAACGGCACTTGTTCATCGGCAAGCCCCACAAGATCACGTATATTGGGATACATCCGCTAAATACAAGGCAATATCGTAATAATCGCATATTTCATTACGGTGAGCCCTGAGTGCTGATATAATACAAAAATTAGGCCGCAAGGTCGCATTTACCTATATTTAAGAGAATTCAACACTAATGGCCCTTTCCCAAGACCGTAAAAAAGCCCTTAGAACCATTGGACATAAGTTAAACCCCATCGTCATTGTTGCTGGTAATGGCTTAAGTGAAAATGTCTTGATGGAAATTGATCGCGCACTTGAAGATCACGAGCTGATCAAGGTGAAGTTCTCGGTGGGTGATCGCGATCTTAAAAATGAACTGTTAAAGCAAACCGAAAAATCCACCCGCTCCACTTTAATTCAAAGTATCGGTAATATTGGTCTGTTCTATCGTGCGGCCAAAGAGCCTAATCCTAAAAAGTCGAATTTAACGCATTTGCGTTAATTGAAAGCTCTAATTTAAAAAGGCCGCAATGCGGCCTTTTTTTTGATTTCTACTTCCCTGCAGCGACCTCTCGCTGATAACTCAGGCGTTTTGCCGCATCTAATGTCAACATCTGCATAAAGGCCTTAGTTTCTGCATCCGAGCCTACCGGCGCGCCTCCCTGACCACCGCCAAATACATTCGTTGGCACCTGACGCTTCGCAAATGCCTCAGCCCATAATTTTTGAATTTCAATCTCAGCTTCTAACTTTTGAGCTAATGCATTATCTGCACGTAAAATTTCGCGCTTTTGATAGGCTTCTGCATCTGCAAGAGTACGCTTAGTTTTAGCTTCGATAATCGCCTTATCTAAATTGATTTGTGCAGTTTCCTTTTCTATTTCTGCTTGGGCTTTAAATTTCTCGGCCTGGGTAATTGCCAATTGTTTTTCAGTCTGGGCTTCTGTTGTCTTTTGAATTTGCTCAACCTTAGCTTGAGCTTGTCGCTCGGCAACTTCACGCTCACCCTTAGCAATAGCCAATAAACGCTGCTCTTCTTCTTGAATGCGCTGTTCTCTTGCTATGGCTCGATCCGCTGAAGCTTTTTGTTTTAATTGCATGCGTTCAACGAATTTAGAATTAGGCTTCATATTGGTCACACGAGCATCAACAACCGAAATACCATAGTTGACAAACTTCTGAACTTTTCTTTTTGGCTGACCATTCTCATCCATTACTTTGTTTACAACAAAAATGACTTTCGCTTCGTCTCCATATTCCTCTTGATCCTGCCCTTTTGCCGCATTCGCTGTGCTGTACTGCCTTTTATTAGACTTCTCCAGCACTTCTTCACGTCGCACAACATAAATTCCGGAAGCCATTTGATTCTCAAATTCGCTATTAAATTCCGTTCTACCACCACTGTAATAGTTTTCAGCAGTCATCAAAGACGCTGTTGCCTGCAGCGTTTCCTTGAAAGCTGGAATCAAGGCCGTTCGTAATAAGTTTTCAGGTGAGCGATATTCATGTGCAAGCTTTAAGAAGGATTCTGGATCTGTTGGGATAGAAAAGCGCACTGTAGCTTCTGCGTTTGCATCAACTTGGTCTAGGTACATAATATTTAAGGGAGGAAGAGACACACTTGCATTATCAGATTCATCTTCCGCATTTAAACGCTCGGCCTGACCCGATACAGACTGCACTGTCATTGCGCGCTTCCAAGCATTGTATCGACCAAATAAATATGTGTTATAACCTACATCATCAACTACTTTTTCATCACCAGTAATTGTACGCACATGATATACATAACCAGGTTCAGCATAGAAAAATATCTGGTTAAACACACCAAACATAAAGGAAATCACAGCAATACCAATTAATGATGGAACTGTTTGCTCAGGAATGTCGTACCGTGCAGATTCGACCCTGCGATCTATTTCTTCTTTTTCCACACCCTTTGCTTCAAGCTCAGAACGCATGCGTTCAAGCTTCATATTTTGTGAAGCTCGTAATACACCCAAACCAATGATACTGGCGATAGCGACTACGCCAATTAGAATTCCCCAAAAAGACATGACTACTCCTGTCATTTATTATTCAAAATATCTTGGAGAATAGAATTGATACTTGCTATTCATCCATGAAAGCGAGCGCGAGATTATATAATCACGTTTAAAAAAAGAAAATCGATACAATTTATTTCACAATAAACACAAAACCCAGCTACAAAAAAGGCCGCTAATGCGACCTGTTTTGTTTAACGGAAGATTCTAGATTCGAACCTTCGTTATTTACACCATGCACGAGCGTTGCGGAACATGCGCATCCAAGCACCGTCTTCACTCCACTCATCAGGCTGGTAACTATTCTGCACAGCACGGAATACTCGCTCAGGGTGTGGCATCATAATGGTTACACGACCATTTGCGGCGGTTAAACCGGTAATACCATCCACAGAACCGTTCGGGTTTGCAGGGTATTGCTCGGTTACTAAGCCGAAATTATCCACATAACGCAGCGCCACTTGGTTTTGTTTATTAACCGCTTCAATGTCACTTGCCGAGGCAAATTCAGCATGACCTTCACCGTGAGCCACAGCGATTGGCATGCGCGAACCTTCCATGCCTGCAAGCATGATGGAGTCGCTCTTTTGCACTTCAACCATGGCAACACGGGCTTCGAACTGCTCAGATTGGTTGCGCACAAAGTGCGGCCAATGATCGGAGCCTGGAATCAATTCGTGCAAGTTAGAAAGCATCTGGCAACCGTTACACACACCCAGTGCAAACGTGTCTTCACGTTCGAAGAATGTCTTAAACTGTTCACGGGCAATATCATTGAACAAAATGGATTTCGCCCAACCTTCACCGGCACCTAATACGTCACCGTAAGAGAAACCACCACAAGCCACTAAACCACGGAAACCATCCAGCGTGACACGACCGGATAGAATATCACTCATGTGCACATCAACCGTATTAAAGCCGGCCTTATCGAATGCAGCGGCCATTTCGATCTGACCGTTCACCCCTTGCTCACGTAAAATAGCCACATTAGGACGATTGCCGCTGGCGATTAAGTCAGCAACGATGTTGTCATTCACATCAAATGAAAGCTCTGCGTGAAGACCTGGATTGTCGGCATCCAATAAACAATCAAACTCTTGCTTGGCACACTCAGCGTTATCACGCATAGCCTGAATTTCGTAAGAAGTACGGGACCACAAACGCTGTAGATTCACACGAGAATCACTGAATAAGGTTTCGCCGTTAAATTCAACGTCAACACTGTCTTGATCATTCAGTTGCGCAATCACAGCAGAACAATCACCCAAGCCGGCTGCCGTTAATTGTGCTAATACAAATTCCGTATCGTCTTGACGCACTTGAATCACAGCACCCAACTCTTCCGCAAACAACGCAGGAATAACATCCGCTTTCGCATCCACAAGACCGTCTAGTTTAGCGGTTACACCAACGTGACCGGCAAAACTCATTTCCGCAAGCGTTGCCCACAAACCACCGTCCGAGCGATCGTGATATGCCATGATTTTATCATCTTGATTGAGACCTTGAATCACAGCAAAGAACGCTTTCAAGTCTTCGGCATCATCCACATCCGGCACTTCATTACCTAGCTGATCGAATACCTGGGTAAAGGCCGATGCGCCTAGGCGGTTTTTACCACGGCCTAAATCGATCAAGATTAAATCGGTATCTTCATCATCGGCACGTAATTGCGGAGTTAATGTTTTACGCGCATCCACAACAGGCGCAAAACCCGTCACGATTAAAGACATTGGTGCAGTTACGGTTTTTTCTTCACCGCTTTGCTCACTCCACTTAGTCTTCATGGACATGGAGTCTTTACCAACCGGAATGGTTAAATCTAATTGTGGACAAAGCTCCATGCCCACCGCTTTCACCGTTTGATACAGTTTTTCATCTTCACCTGGATGTCCCGCCGCACACATCCAGTTAGCCGATAGTTTGATATCGCTTAATTTTGCAATATTCGATGCAGCGATGTTGGTGATGACCTCACCTACCGCCATGCGACCCGAAGCCGGTGCATTAATAATCGCCGCAGGCGTGCGCTCACCCATGGCCATGGCTTCACCTGTATAGCCGTCGTAAGACGCTGTAGTCACCGCCACGTCAGCCACTGGCACCTGCCAAGGACCTACAAACTGGTCACGGGCAACCGTACCAGTAATTGAGCGATCTCCAATGGTGATCAAGAAGCTTTTGCTCGCCACTGCTGGCAATTGCAAAACACGCTCGGCCGCATCTTTTAATTCAATACCGTTAAGCTCAACCGCAGGTAGATCTAGCTCTAAACGCTCAGCGGTACGGTGCATACGCGGTGGCTTGCCCAGCAATACTTGCAGAGGTAAATCCACAGGGTTGTTATCAAAATGGCTGTCGGAAACCGTTAGGTGTTCTTCTTCGGTGGCTTCACCAATCACCGCAAACGGACAACGCTCACGCTGACAAATTTCTTCAAACAGTGCTAGATTCTCAGGGGCAACCGACAACACATAACGCTCTTGTGATTCGTTACACCAAACCGCTAACGGGCTCATGCCGGGTTCATCGTTTGGCACATTACGCAGCTCAAACTTACCACCGCGACCAGCATCGCTGACCAATTCAGGGAAAGCATTAGATAAACCGCCTGCGCCCACATCATGAATAAAGACGATTGGGTTTTTATCCCCCAGCTGCCAGCAACGGTCGATGACTTCCTGACAGCGACGTTCCATTTCTGGGTTGCCGCGTTGTACCGATGCAAAATCCAAATCTTCGTTTTGCTCACCGCCATCAACTGAAGACGCCGCACCACCGCCAAGGCCAATTTGCATGGCAGGGCCACCCAGAACGATTAATTTACCGCCCACTGGGATTTCGCCTTTTTGCACATGCTCTTCACGGATGTTGCCGTAACCGCCCGCAATCATAATAGGCTTGTGGTAACCACGAACTTCGTCACTGGCTTTATCTTCAAACGTACGGAAGTAACCACATAAGTTAGGACGACCAAATTCGTTGTTGAATGCCGCACCACCGATAGGACCTTCAATCATAATATCTAACGCAGAAGCGATACGCTCAGGCTTGCCGTATTGGCTCTCCCAAGGCTGCTCATAACCTGGGATTTTTAAATCCGATACAGTGAAACCGGTTAAACCTGCTTTCGGTTTCGAACCCACACCTGTGGCACCTTCATCACGAATCTCACCACCACTGCCGGTAGCCGCACCCGAAAACGGTGCAATGGCCGTTGGATGGTTATGGGTTTCTACTTTCATCAAGATGGCCATTTGCTCTTGATGGTAACGGTATTCTTTTGAGCCTGGCTCTGGGAAGAAACGACCGGCTTCGCTACCGCGAATTACAGACGCGTTATCTTTATAAGCCGAAAGGATGTTTTCGCTGTGATGCTCGTAAGTATTTTTGATCATTTGGAACAAGGATTTTTCTTGCGCCTGACCATCGATATCCCAGCTAGCATTAAAGATTTTATGACGACAATGCTCAGAGTTCGCTTGAGCAAACATCATCAATTCGATGTCGTTAGGATTACGACCTAGCTTGATGTAGTTTTCCACCAAGTAATCAATTTCGTCATCCGCAAGCGCCAAACCTAATTCGCGGTTAGCTTGCACCAATGCTTCACGACCACCGTTTAGAATATCCACTTGTGACATTGGGGCCGGCTCGGCATGACTGAACAAGGCTTGAGCTTGATCAAAATCCGTTAAAACGGTTTCCACCATGCGATCAAACAATTGCGCTTTGATGCCTTCGATGTCATCGCTACCCGTTACCCAATACGCAACACCACGTTCAAGACGCTTCACTTTGCTTAGGCCACAGTTTTTAGCAATGTCGGTCGCTTTAGATGACCAAGGGCTAATGGTGCCGATACGCGGTACCACTAGAATCATTTTCCCACTTGGCTGTTCAGCTTGCGCAGTTGGACCGTAGCGCAAGATACGTTCAAGAACAGATTGCTCTTGGCCTGTGAGATCTTCTGACGTCTCAGCAAAATGAACAAATTCACCGTAAACCGAAGTCACTTCAGGGTGAGTGGATTGAATTTTTGCTAATAGCTTTTCACGACGAAAGGCAGAAAGTGCAGGAGCACCGGACAGTTTGAGCATTGCTGTTCAGCCTACTGTAAGTAAGGGGTGGAATTTAAGAGGGCGTAATTCTAATGGAAAGCGGCCCCTGTCACCAGCTTTAACGCGGCTTTATTTACTGCCATCAACTGGCATAATGGCGCCCGCCTTGAGACGAATTTAATACTTTAATCGTATATAACAAAATGATCTAAAATTGATCAGATCAACAATCACGGGGCCTGAGCGTCGATTCAGTGAATTTCGGCCAAAATTGTCAGACAGGCGCATTTGGAGCTTAGGCCTGTCTCAGATTAAAATATGACACAGATCACACTTTAATTTTAATAATCGTTTATATGGGGGAGGCAGCTATGCAGCATCATGCGAGCAAACAGCAGTGGCTATTAAAAGCCAGCTTTGCACTTTGCCTTCTCTGCATCGTGATTGTTCTAGCTATGAGCTCAGGCAGCCGTTACGACTATGATGACATCATGGATCGTGGCACGCTTAAAATCATTACGCGCAACAGCTTCACCACTTACTACCAAGATAAAGACCAGCCTTCTGGTTTTGAGTACGAATTGGCCAAGATGTTCGCCCAATACCTAGGTGTGGACTTGGAAGTTGAAGTAGCCGACACCCTAGAAGACCTCATTTCAGAAGTTGAATCGGGCAATGTAGCATTTGCCGCCGCCGGTTTAACCGTGACCGATAGCCGCGCAGAACGCGTGCGCTTTGCAAGCAGCTACCTTGATGTAACACAAAAACTGGTTTATCGAATCGATCAAAAGCGCCCTAAAAAACTCGCTGATTTAGCCGGAAAAACTCTGGTCGTCATCTCTCACTCTAGTCATGCTCAATACCTACGTGAACTACAGCAAAATGAACTGCCACAACTGAGCTGGATTGAACGTGAAGACGCTGAAGTTGCCGAGCTCGTGCAAATGGTAGAAAACGGTGAAATTGATTACACTATAGTGGACAGCAACGAATTTGACGCCCTATCTGGCTTTTATCCCAATGTCGCTGGCGCGATGGATTTGGGTGACAAGCAACAACTGGCTTGGGCGTTTTCAAAATTCTCTGACAACAGCCTACTAAACAAGTCTCGCGAATTTTTCCAACTGGTGCGTGAAACTGGATTATTGTCTCAGCTAGAAGAGCGCTACTACGGACATTTAAATCAAATTGATAATGTCGGCACTCTCACCTTCTTACGCCAAGCTGACGAGCGCCTACATCGCTACCAAAACCTATTTGAAAAAGAAGCTGAAACCCATGAAATAGACTGGCGTTTATTAGCTGCCATTGGTTATCAAGAGAGTCACTGGAAAGCACGCGCCCGCTCTCGTACCGGTGTGCGTGGTTTAATGATGCTGACCCGTTCAACTGCAAAAGAAATGGGCGTACAGAATCGCTTAAATGCAGAACAAAGTATTCGCGGCGGAGCTGCATACTTTGCCAAGCTCAAGAAACGTTTTGATCACATTGCTGAGCCCGATCGTACTTGGATCGCGCTTGCTGCTTATAACGTTGGCGCAGGTCACGTAAAAGACGCTCAAAAAATCACGCAACAACGTGGCGGAAACCCAGACCGCTGGATGGACGTAAAAGAAAGCTTACCGCTGCTTACGCAAAAGAAATACTACAAGAAAACTCAATACGGCTATGCCCGCGGATACGAGCCAGTTGAGTATGTGCAAAATATTCGTCGCTTTTATGATTTATTAGTATGGCGAGAACAACCTGAACAAAATTACACTGCATCAAGTGACAGTGAAGACAGCTTCTTAACGGCCAGCGGTTATCGCACTATTCCACCACTTACTGTGGTGAACTGATCCGTTTTATCGATTGACCTTTTTTACCGGCGTTTGCCGGTATTTTTTTGTCTGGCGCGACTCACTTCACGCCCCCTTCCCAGCTTTCTTCTCCTCTCTTCGTCTTTTAAAAAACGCTTGAATCACATCGGCACAGGCTTGCGCCAACACCCCAGATGTTACGTCTACTTGATGGTTGAAATACGGTTTAGAAAACATGTTTTCTTGGCTATGAGCCACGCCCGCTTTGGGCTCGGCGGTGCCGTAAATGATGCGTCGAATGCGGCTATGAACGATGGCGCCGGAACACATGGTACAAGGCTCCACCGTAACGTATAAATCGGCATTCACTAGACGGTAGTTTTCAATTTGCTTAGCCGCATCACGTAATGCCATAACTTCGGCATGAGCCGTTGGGTCATTGGCCGAAATGGGTTGGTTAAACCCTCGACCAATGATTTCTCCATCTAACACCACGACGGCGCCGACGGGCACTTCATTTAATTGATCTGCAAGCTTGGCCTGTTCAATGGCCGCTTGCATAAAGATTTCATCTTGATTCATGGATTCTCGGTAACGGCATGTCGTTGTGGCGGTAATTGTCCCACAGCGTCCTGCCAAAATGCATCCAGTAAATTCGCCGTGACCTCAGGCACCTCTAACATAGGGGCATGACCCACTTTGGGTAGGACATCCACTTGCACTTTTGGCGTGAACTCGAAGAATTTATCCACGCTGGAAACATGCAGTACACGATCCTCTTCGCCCCACATCACATATGTGGGCATAGGGAGTTTTTCAAATACATGCTTGAAGCCACCAGAATACCGTGCAGTTTCGGCTTCTTGATGGATGTGCTTAAAAATATGATCGTTTGCGTGTTCACGCGCCATGGCTCGATCCGCTAACACATCGGTTGCAGGCCAGGGTAAGAACGGAACCTGCTCCATGGCAAAGTGCATTAATCTTGTCATATCTTCTTCGCTGCGCACGATTAATGGATTGGGTTCATTGGCTGCAATGATACGCTGTAATTCGCTAGGCTCTTCACCATAGAAGCCCACCGCGTCGATCAAGGATAAGCTCATCACCTTATTAGGGTGACGATAAGCGTATAGCGCAGCGATTCCGCCGCCCATGCTGTTACCCACAAGGTGAAACTTGGTTAGCCCCAAGGCGTTTATAAAATCAGCGAGTCTCAAGCTTTGCTGATCAAAGCCATAGAAATCATCTTGAATAAATGTGGTTTCACCGTGACCAGGCAGGTCAGGAGCAATCACATGATAGTGATCTAAAAAGCGCGCCATGCGAGTCCAGTTATCCTTCTCGGCGGCAAAGCCATGTAACAGAACCACCACAGGCTTATCTTGGTTATCGCTGGATTCTAAATACACCCAATTGTAGTCATTCACCTGTATAGCCTTTCGATCAAGGTCCGAAAGACTGCGTTCAACCCCCACTCCCATTTCAAATAAAGAGTGTTTCATTGTGGTGCAAGCTGTCACTGACAGCACACAAAGTAGCGTTATTATTATTTTCATGTGGCTCTCCTGTTGTGGGCTAAGCCTAGCGATTACGGCCCTTGCCTGCAAGATGCCATATCACTGGCTTAAGAGTTGCAGCACATATTGTGACTTCCTAAAAAGGTGCGCTATATGGGTGCCATGAGTTATTTAAGCATCATAGAAAGCTATCAAGACTACAAAGTGGTAATTCACGATTTAGTCGAATCCATTTTATCTGGGGTCGCGCAATCCCAGTTATTTGATGATGATAAAACCGCACTTTCCACATTACGTGACATCAACACTCACTATCCCTTTGTGGAGCTGCTTTACACCTTAGACCCCCAAGGCAAACAAACCAGTGAAAATATCGTCTCCAATAAGGAAGGCGTTAAAATTCTGCCTGGGGCGAAAAATATGGACCGTTCCCAACGACCTTATTTTCAATTAGCCAGTCACAGCGAGAGTTTAGCGGTGACGTCCCCCTATATGTCCAGCGCCACGGGTCATATGTGCGTATCGGCTGCCCTCAAGGTCAGGGATGATCAAAACCAAGCGTCATTAGGCTATTTAGTCGTCGATATAAACTTGGCTCGCATCATCGACTTTTTACGCGGAGATGAATTGCGCCGTCGTACCGTGCCGTTTTTTTATGGGGTTTATAGTTTAATGGTGTTGGGGTTAATGTCCGTGGCCGCCATCATGCTGTATTTAGCGTTTCAAGATTTAATGAGCCTGTTTCCGGCTGAAACATCACCGGGCAGCCCGCCTTACAAATTATTTGAGATCATCATCTTCATCACTTTAAGCTTAGCGATTTTTGATTTAGGCAAAACCATATTGGAAGAAGAAGTGTTAATGCACAAAGATGTGTTTCGACACAGCTCCACTCGGCGTACGATCACGCGCTTTTTGGCAGCCATATTAATTGCAGTTTCCATTGAAGCGCTACTCACGATGTTTAAAGCGTCGCTCGGGGAAGTGGAACTCATGAAATCCGCTGTCTGGATGATGTTATCGGTAGTAGGGTTGCTGCTTGGCTTAGGTGGATATGTGTATCTTGGTGCTAAAGCCGAAAGGATATTACTGAAAAATAAAATGGAATTTGGCAAAAGCAACATGTAATAAAAAAGCCCTTTCGGGCTTTTTTATTAGGCTACATTTAACTCTTCGTTAAACTGCTTCAATAAGCGATTAATACGCTGCTCTACCACTTGCTGTTGATCTTGAGCTTGCTCTTTCTCAGATTTCAATTGTGCCACTTCTTGTTTTAGCTCTTCGTTTTCCATCGTCAACAACTCGATGGTTTCCAATGCTAACGTGATTTTTTGTTCTAACTGATCTAACAATTCCATCATAACCTCAACCGCGATAAAAATGAGGCGCGGATAATAAGCATCAGGCCTTTGAGGCGCAAGTGAATTCATACAAATCGCCGCAACTTTTTATGTTTGCTTCAATTCACTCACTCGATCCAATACAGCCTTTTCAATACGCTGTAATGCTTGTGTTAATAGCGGACGCTGGCAGCCAAAATTTAAACGCACATATTGATCATCACCAAAGTCTTTACCTGCGGATAAACCGACTCCGTATTGCTCAAAGTATTTCTGTGGGTTTTCAAGTTGCAACTCAGAAACGTCTAACCAAGCTAGATAAGTGGCTTCCACAGGTCGCATGGAAATACAGGGCAAGTTGTTAATGCTATTTTCAATTAACTCACAATTATCACGTAAGTACTCAATAAGTGCTTGTCGCCAAGGTTCGCCATGTTTAAATGCAGCAATAGCGGCTGGCACCCCTAAAATATTCACGTGTCCCACCAAGCCATCCATTAACTGGCTATAACAGGTTCGTAATTCGGGATTCTCGATAATGGCAAATGCCAAATCCAAACCTGGAATATTAAACGTCTTACTAGGGGCCATTAGCGTAATACTACGCTGAGATATTTCTTGGCTTAAACTGGCAATCGGTATG
The DNA here is from genome assembly GCA_013373125.1 of Gammaproteobacteria bacterium. Taxonomy (GTDB): domain Bacteria; phylum Pseudomonadota; class Gammaproteobacteria; order Pseudomonadales; family Oceanobacteraceae; genus Bermanella. The sequence continues at coordinate 12,687 of JABXIK010000004.1, forward strand.
TGCTGTTTGCCATTCAAAATCAAATCACAATGAATATCATCGGAGCAAATAATTAAATCATGCTCAATGCACACAGCTGCCAAGGCTAATAAATCATCGCGACTGTAAACCTTGCCCACAGGATTTTGCGGATTACA
>JABXIK010000061.1 GCA_013373125.1 Gammaproteobacteria bacterium
GGTGGTGCATGGCAAGCCAGTCCATATTTTGAAATATCTAGATTATAAATTAGGTGCTTATCCTGAGCGGTCGTCGCAGGTTTCTATCATGATGATGACGGAATATGTAGAGCAGTTGCTGCAACTCTTAGATTTTCAATATCATAAGTGGCAGGGTCAATTGGCCTTGGTGTGCAGTCAATTTGAACATCAAAACGGCATTACACAGGTAAATTTGTTGAATCGTTATTAGTCCATGGGTAGAGTGGCTGTTTTTTTAGCAGTGGTATAACGATGTTACCTGATCACTCTTTACACACCTCGTTGCAGAAAATCAAAGAAACCAAATTAAGTGAGCATGCTCCTCGCGTATTGGTCTTATACGGTTCATTAAGGCCTGAGTCTTACAGTAAAAAAGCGGCGTTTGAAGCAGCCCGTATTCTTGAAAGCTTCGGGGCCGACGTGAAAATCTATGATCCTGAAGGCTTGCCTGTATTTGACCGTCAAAGTTATGAGCATCATAAGGTGCAAGAGCTGCATGAACTTGCGCAATGGTCTGAGGCCATGGTTTGGTGCTCCCCAGAAATACATGGCAACATCACCTCTGTTATTAAGAATCAAATCGATTGGATTCCTTTAAGTATTGGTTCTGTCAGGCCGACACAAGGGCGCACGCTTGCGGTTATGCAGGTGAGTGGTGGTTCTCAATCATTTAATGCTGTGAACTCTTTGCGTATTTTGGGTCGTTGGATGCGGATGTATACAATTCCGAATCAATCTTCCGTGGCCATGGCATGGAAAGAATTCAATGATGATGGCACCATGAAAGACAGCAGTTATCGTGATCGTATTATCGATGTCATGGAGGAGTTATTTCATATGACATTGATATTGAGGGATCACAGTGAGTTTTTGACACATCGTTTTAGTGAGAATAAGTCGGATGCTGAATAAGTATTTAAGAGTAAGTTTTAAATTAGCGTTGTCGACTTCGATCGCTTTATTAGGTGCCTGCGCCAGTTTGACACCAATGGAGCAGCAAGCATTATTGAGCACAACTCCCGCTTCGCAGCAAATTCAATTTGAGCCATTGCCTGTAGGTATGCAGGGAGATCCTAATCTCGAAGACGGTGTTATTGAGGTTGCTGGTAAGAAGAGTTTTTACAAAGGGTATCAGTTACCCGTAGGCCACGGCAGTTTTGTCGTTCAACTGAGAACTTATATAGATAACACTCCTCAGGGAGATGGGTTTTTCTATCCAGTTATTGAATTGTATGACTTCGATATGCGTCAGATCGATGTGATGCGACCTCAGTTGCGCTTTACTCAATTTAGTTCAAAAGGGCGTTACGCTGCACTGCCAATTCGCTTGAATCCGGATGTGGGCTTTTTCGTGATTCGTACAGAGCCGAAATTGTTTGGTCAAGAGGCTTCCTACACTACAGCCCATGAAGGGGCCAGTTGGAGTTACAGCGTGACCCCATTTAATAAGCGTAAAGCGGCAATGTATTTACCTCTAGGTCAATTGGAATTGCTTACTCCGGACGAGGGTTTTGCTCAGCCTTTTGAGAAAATGTCCGGTGCTTTTTGGCAATTCTCATTTGATCGTGGTGGTGAGGAGTTGGCGGTAGCAGAAGATTATCTGCCAAATCTCACCTTGGGTGGTGGTCCGATTTTTTCATTAGGTTATGCGTTTTCGGTACCGTCTCGTCCGTTTTCATCAATTCGTGCCAGTGCAGGATACAGTTACTTATCGGTTTCGGATAAAGATGGAAGTAGCCATAAACAAAGTTTTATGACGGGAGATTTGCTGTGGGTTGAGTCAAACCAGGTGAGTAGTCTTGGTATTGGTGTAACCTACCGCGGTGCTCATGAGTATACAACGGGTGGTGTTACGACTGAATTTGATCCTGTTTGGGGGCCTAAAATTGCCGCTGAAATTCGTGGTGCCATGGGTGTGTCCCTTGGTGCGCAGTTGTCTTGGTTGAGCTTTACGGATGAAACTGGCGAAAAGCGCAGCAGTAATCAGGCGGGTATTTATTTAATTAAGTTGTACTGATTTTAAGATGATGAGCCTTATGGCTCATCGTCCTCATCGATATCAATCACGCCATCTTGCGGCTTGATGGCTAATACATCACTGTGGGTTTGATCCAATACATGCTCAACTGTACTGCCTAAAATCACACTTTGCATGTCTTCACCGCTTAATATTCCTACCACAATAACATCTGCGTCGAGCTTTTCGGCGGTTCGGACAATGGCTTCTTCTGGGTCTCCTTCGTAAATATGAATATTGTCATCGGCGATATTGTATTTTTCAGCCAGCTCTTCGCACGCATCTGTGTGCTGTTCAACCACGTACTGCTGTAAATCTTCAGGGATAGGCGCATCGGGTAAGCTTGCTAGAGTCAGGCTCATCATGGGGTAGCTATTTACCATGTGTACCTTGTAGATGTTGTCTTCGTTGAGTATTTCAACAAATTCAAAAATATGTTCATTAATGATTTTGTGTGCGGGATCTAGAGAGGTGGCGTCTACCGCGGCCAATATGTTACGGGCTTCCCATGCGGTTTTACCTTTTACTAGTAAAACTGGGGCTGGACAGTGCTTGAGTAAATTCCAGTCCTGATGCTGTAGTACCCGCTCAACAATGTTGTGGTGTTTAGCGGCTGATTTAATAACCAGGTCAAAGGTCACGTCTTCGCTGTTGTCGATGACAGCCTGGTAGGCATGGCGGCACCAGCAAATAGAGAGAGGTGTGTCATCGGGGAGGTACATTTCTTTAAATAATGTCTCCGCCCAGCTTTGTGCTTGCTCCAGAAGTAAGGACTTTAATTCATGGCGCATTTCAAGATCGCTAAGAGAGCCTTCTTCGCAAGCATGGTTGTAGACGTAGGTGGTGACAAATAAATTGGCATCATGCTCTTGGCATAATTGCATGGCTCGTTTTAGCGCGTTGTGATTGTCTACTTCCTGATCCAGAAGTAATAACACATTTTTAATGGCCAGCATGATGCACCTCCTAGGTTGCGTTGCTTATTTAGTTTAGTCCTATTTCCTTCATTATGTGGCGTTAAGGCTCTGGGCTTATTGCTTTGGGTCATTTAATGGTTAGGCAGTATGGCTAAAAATGCTTTACCGGCTGTGCCCAGGGTTTTGCCTTTTCTTTGTAGAACACCTAATTCACGGTAAAGATGCTTGGGGCCAACCTGCAGTTTGATTAAATCCTTATCTTTGGCCATGTGTTCAGGTAATACGGCCCAGCCCAAGCCAACACTGGCCATCATCTTGATGGTTTCCATGTAGCTGGACATCATGCTGATGGTTTCTCGATAGCGACTAGGGAGGGCATTTTGCAAAGAAAGTCCTTCGTGTTTAAACGCATCCTCGATGATTTCAAACGTTACCGTGTTGGGTTCTGGCAGTATGGCCTCGTATTGGGTGAGGTCTTGCAGTGTGAGTTTTTTCTTTTGGCTAAGAGGGTGTGTGTAGCTGCAAACAAAACTAAGCGGGTCGCGCCAAATTGGCTGCATTTCTAATTTTGGGTGTTCTTCTAGTGGTAGAGTTGCAAAGGCTATGTCTAATTCTCCCTGTGCTAAGGCATCGCAGGCAGCCTCAGAACCTAGAAATTGCATGGCCAATTTAACTTGCGGATAGGCTGTGTGAAATTGCCTGAGTAAGTGAGGCAAATGATGCAGTCCAATGTGGTGGCTGGTGCCAATTCTTAGTGTACCGCTAATATCGCCGCTTAGACTGGCAAGCTCCGTTTTGATTTCCAGTAGCTCGCTCAGTATATGCTTGGCTTTGGGCATCAGGGCTTCACCGGCGGGTGTTAATACGGCTTTGCGTGGCAGGCGATCAAAGAGCTGGCTGTCTAGTGATTCTTCGAGCATGGCAATGCGCTTGCTGACGGCAGGCTGTGTCAGGTGAAGGCGTTGCGCTGCCAGTGAGAATGACTCGGTTTCAGCTACGGCTAAGAAAGCCTGTAGGGATTGTGTGTCCATTTGATGCAGGCTCCTAGGTTAGGGTGGCTATCGTAAAATGAGCTAAGTGGGTATGATTATGTATTCCAATTTGGAATCCAATTTATAAAAAATATGAATTTGTGTTATTTGTAGCGCGGTCGTAAACTTGCGTCAAGTTTAAGAAATAATAATTATCAGTATTTCATTGTGTTTAAGCGTTACTGAGGAAGATCTAGTGAGGCAAAACATGACGAAGGTAAGGAGTTTATGTCTATAAATATTCGCATAGCTCACCCTTCGGGCCGAACTTAAGTTCGTTCTGGCTTGGCCAGTGACGAACCTGAGGAATGTTTTAACAAAACTAGGGCGACGCAAGTAGCTTAATAGAGAGAGAAAGCCCAATGGGTAAAACACTATACGACAAATTATGGGACCAACACGTGGTGAAAACCCGTGAAGATGGCACTGCGTTAATTTATATCGATCGTCAGTTGTTGCACGAAGTAACCTCGCCTCAAGCATTTGAAGGCCTGCGTTTAGCGGGTCGTAAGCCTTGGCGGTTAGATGCTAACTTGGCGACCCCGGATCATAACGTTCCAACGACCGCAGTCGAGCGTGAAGTGGGCATCGAAGGTATTGTAGATCCTGTGTCTAAGATTCAGGTGAAAACCTTAGATGAGAACTGCGATGAATTCGGTATTGTTGAATTCAAAATGAAAGACAAGCGCCAAGGCATTGTACACGTGGTAGGTCCTGAGCAAGGTGCTACTTTGCCGGGTATGACGGTTGTGTGTGGTGATTCCCATACAGCGACTCATGGTGCTTTTGCAGCCTTAGCACACGGTATCGGTACGTCTGAAGTTGAGCACGTATTGGCAACTCAGTGCTTAATTCAGCGCAAAATGAAGAATCTTCTAATTAATGTTGAAGGAGAGCTAGGTGCTGGCATTACAGGCAAAGACGTAGTGCTGCATGTGATTGGTTTGATTGGTAC
>JABXIK010000093.1 GCA_013373125.1 Gammaproteobacteria bacterium
GTGGCATTGAGGTGATAGTCGCCGGTGCCGGTGGTGCTGCTCACCTCCCAGGCATGATTGCCTCAAAACCACACTTACCTGTATTTGGCGTTCCAGTTAAAAGCAAAGCCTTAAATGGCATTGACTCGTTGCTTTCAATCGCTCAAATGCCAGCCGGTATTGCAGTAGGCACACTGGCTATTGGCCCTGCCGGCGCTGCGAATGCAGGCTTATTAGCAGCTCAAGTCGTTGCACTACACGATGAAAGCGTACGAGCTAAGCTTATTGAATTCCGTAACAAGCAAACCGAAAAAGTTCTTTCAATTCCAGACCCAAGGGATGCGTAGTAAATGGCAGTAAAGCGTATTGGAGTAATTGGCTCTGGTCAGCTTGGGCGCATGATGGCCCTAGCTGGCACCCATCTAGATACAGAATATGTATTTTTCGATGAAGCCTTGGAATCTCCTTGTTCTAACCTAGGCCCTACTTTGCAGCCTAGTCAAAACACACTAGATGAGTTTATCAGTCGTGTTGATGTGGTTACGTATGAGTCTGAAAATACTGACGCTAAATTAGTAGAGAAAATCAACCAACATGTACCTGTATACCCTGGTGTTAACTCTCTTTTGAAAAGTCAACACCGCCTCACGGAAAAAGCCTTCTTTCAATCCATAGGCATCAGCACTGCAAATTTTAGAAAAGTTGAAACTAAAGACGACCTGAATACAGCAGTTGAAGAACTAGGCTTACCTATCATCCTGAAAACCACACGCGAGGGTTACGATGGTAAGGGCCAAGCCATGATCAAAACAGCTGGCGATATTGAAAGTGCATGGGCTGAACTCCAAGGCAAGGAGCTCATAGCTGAAGCCTTTGTCACATTTAGCCGTGAACTTTCCGTTATTGCTACTCGCAGCCCAAGCAATGAAATTAAAATCTATCCGCTTGCTGAAAACGATCATAGCCAAGGCATTCTAAGGGTCTCTAAGGTTCCAGTTCAAAATTTATCCGATGAAAAAGCCGAACAAGCAAAGCAATTCATCACCAAGCTATTAAATGAATTGAATCACGTTGGCGTTCTTACCCTCGAGTTATTCGACACAGAATCTGGCCTGGTTGCCAATGAGATGGCACCTAGAGTTCACAACTCTGGGCACTGGAGTATTGAGGGCGCTTACTGCAGCCAGTTCGAGAACCATATTCGAGCGATTTGTGACTTTCCGCTTGGCTCTACTGAACAGAGAGAACCTTTTGCAGGCATGGTAAATATCATTGGTAAGCATGGCGATCGCAATAGCGTCTTGAAACAAGAAAATTGCTTCTATCACGATTATGGGAAATCTGAGCGCAAAAACCGCAAACTTGGCCATATTAATATCGTAAGCCAATCTGAAGCAGAACTAAGCAATACCATCAGTCAGCTAGCTGACTTTGTAAAAGAATGTGGTTAAAGCCAAATTCAAAGCAATAAAAAAGCCCCTTCTGGGGCTTTTTATTGCTAGTCAAAACATCGCATTACATATATGCATTGTCTGCTTGGCTATGGTCCGTCACATCACGCACACCAGCTAGCTGAGGCAATTTTGAAAGCAATGTTTTTTCAATGCCTTCCTTTAGTGTTACATCTACAGCACTACAACCCTGGCAGCCACCGCCAAATTCTAAAATAGCAATATTCTCTTCTGTAACTTCCACCAGTTTCACTTCACCACCGTGCGATGCCAAGCCTGGGTTTACTTCGTTATAAAGGATATAAGTGATTTGATCTTCGATTGGGCTATCGTCATTCACACGTGGCATTTTAGCATTGGGGGCTTTAATGGTTAGCTGCCCACCCATTTTATCTTTAGCAAAATCAATCTTGGCATCTTCGAGATACAAGATACTTTGTTTATCTAGGTAAACACGCAGATCATCGAGATCCATGATTTCATCAGTAGCATTAACCTCTTCTGGACGACAATAAGCTAGGCATGTTTCTGCATATGGCGTCCCTGGCTGTGTAATAAAAACACGAACCGACATTCCCGGAACATTCTGCTTTGCCAGTAATTCTGATAAATACTGTGCAGCCGCATCGGTAATATTTAGCATTGGTAACTCCAACAAAATTTCCCTAATTTTACTGAGTTTTAAGCGCAAAACCAATCCCTAGTTATTTACTCAGGTATTATTCTCCCTATATCTTAAATCTCAATAAGCGTTATAAGAAATTAACCATTTTCTCAATATGCATCTTTTGCTATTGTCCGCGCAAAATACTAATACTGCGCCAATTTTGGCGGTGATGAGAGCAATATGTATATATATGACAACTACGATCAACGTATCGTAGATGAGCGTGTAGCTCAGTTTAAAGATCAGACTGAACGATACTTAGCAGGTGAGCTTACTGAAGAGCAGTTTCTACCTCTGCGTTTACAAAACGGCCTGTACGTCCAACGCTATGCGCCAATGCTGCGTGTTGCCGTGCCATATGGATTGTTATCTAGCAATCAAGTACGCAAGCTTGCCCATATTGCTCGCACTTACGACAAAGGCTATGCCCACATCAGTACCCGTACTAATGTGCAGTTCAACTGGCCTGAACTTAAAGATGTACCTGAAATACTAGCCGA
>JABXIK010000068.1 GCA_013373125.1 Gammaproteobacteria bacterium
CGGCTGCTTTAGAATGGTTCTTGCAATAGCCACTCGTTGTTTTTCACCGCCAGAGAGTTTTAATCCTCGCTCACCTACTTCTGTGTCGTAACCATTCGGTAACCGAGCCACAAACTCTTCCAAGTGCGCTAATTTAATAGCGTGCTTAACCTCATCATCAGATGCACCTGGGCGACCGTAACGTACATTTTCTAACAAGGTAGAATTGAACAACACGGTATCTTGAGGCACCACACCAATAGCTTGGCGCAAACTTTTTTGCGAATACTCTTGAATATTCTGCCCATCAATTAAGATTTCACCTTGAGTCACGTCGTAAAATCGAAACAATAACTTACCAATAGTGGATTTACCGGCTCCACTGCTGCCCACCAATGCAAGCTTTTCTCCGGGCAGAACGGTAAAACTCACATCATCTAAGATTGGCCGTTCATCATAGCTGAAACTCACATGTTTAAATTCGATCAAGCCTCTTTCAACGGTTAAATCCTGTGCATCCGGCTTATCCCCGACTTGGGGAATCACCTTTAATAGCGCAAACATTTTTTCAATATTCGTCATGGAGCTTTTAATTTCGCGATACACGAAACCCAAGAAATTCAGCGGCATGAAGATTTGCATCATAAAGGCATTGACCAGAACAAAATCACCTATGGTCATAACTCCTTGACTCACTTCATATGCTGCCAATAACAACATGGCTGTCATAGAGGCAGAAATAATCAGAGCTTGCCCACCGTTTAACAAAAATAATGTCAGCCGGTTTTTGCGCTTAGCTTTTTCCCAATTGGCTAATTCTTCATCATAGAGTTGGGATTCATATTGCTCATTGGTGAAGTATTTCACCGTTTCAAAGTTCAATAAGCTGTCTACCGCACGGGAGCTGGATCGACTATCCGCTTGATTCGCTTCACGGATAAATTGCGTACGCCAATCTGTGGTTTTTTTCGAAAACCACACATACGACACCACGGACACAAACACGATCAAAGCAAATTCAAAGCGGTACTGCTGCCATAAAATCCCCATCACCAAAAATAATTCTAAAAATGTAGGGACAATATTGAACACCAAAAAGCGCATTAAAAAGCTAATGCCATTGGTACCCCGTTCGATATCACGAGATAACCCGCCGGTACGGCGAGATAAATGAAAAGCCAAATCCAAATCATGTAAATGCTTAAATACCGCCAAACCAATACGGCGCATAGCACGCTCTGTCACACGGCCAAACAAAGTATCGCGGATTTCGCCTAGCAATACATTACTCAGGCGCACAAAGCCATAAGCCAAAATGAGCGCAATGGGCACGACCACTAGGGCTTTATTTTGCATTTGCGTATCTAAGCCATCAACCACCTGTTTTAAAACAAACGGCATACCTACACTGGCCAGTTTAGCCAACACAAGGCACATAATCGCCAAGAAGACGCGACGCTTAAATTCGGTAAGGTAAGGCCAAATTTGCTTTACAACAGACCAGTCTATGGTTTGGTTAGGGTCAAAATCAGAACCCATGGAGCGCATAAGAGATCCTTACAATTGGAGTACTGCATTTAAAATATTGGAACAATCAGGCAGAGCAAGACAGATTAACAAACAATTCGTTACAACACGTCTACAAAAACTGACTTACATCACATTTTTTATACCAGTATAGTGCCGATCAGCTTTGAAACAGATTATTTGAGCCCTGCAACATGACAACTAAAGAGCTTTCAATACCTGCACGTCCGCGCATCTTACTTGAGTTACAAGAATTAATGCAGCACGAAGAATTAGATTTAATTAAGATTACACAATTAATTAAACAAGATGTGGCGCTGTATTCCACCCTATTATCGACGGTCAACAGCCCGTGGATGGGTATGCGCCAAGAAGTCAAAAGCATCGAAACTGCCATCAGCCTAATGGGACTCGAGCAGCTAATCGAGATCATCCAAGGGGTGATCATTCGTTCATGCTTTCAAAGCATCTCTTTACGCGAGAGCTTCTGGGATGCGGCCACAGAAGTTGCAGGAATCAGCCAAAATCTAGCCGAACGCTTTACTGACGTGAAACCAAGCGATGCTTATGGCGCTGGCATGTTACATAATGCAGGCGTCCCTATCATGATGATGAACTTTGACAACTATGACGGTTTCATCCTCAAACACACGCGTCGTCCAGCTAATGAAATATGTGTATTAGAACGTCAAGCCTATGAAACCGACCATTACTTGCAAGGAGCGTTAATGGCTAAAAAATGGCATATGAACAGCAACATTATACTTGCCGTTCGTTACCAGCCCATTGCTGCTAGCGTTTTACACGAAAATAGCAAACAACTATCTGCCGACGTTTTATCCATGATCGCTGTACTCACACTTGCCAAAGACATCAGTAACGAATACCAACATTACTGGAAAGTTGAGGCCAATGAATTTCATTACCAATGTTTGCAAGCGGCGCTTAAGCACTTAAATATTTCAGAAGCGGAATATGCCGAATTAAAAGAAGATGCCATTTCAGATTTAATGGAAGCACAAGTGGCATAATCGTATTTCGCCCTTAAGTTGTCGGCTTTAGACCAAACACACAATCACAATTTTCACTACACTGGGTCAAAAATAATAAGAGTGAGACCCATATGTATCGCATTGCCATACTCATAAGTATCGTCTGCCTAATTGAAGCATGTGATAGCCCAAGCTGGTCGCCTGATTCAAATGAACTAGGTCACACAGCCCCCACTCTTGCCACGCAAAATGCCAATCAAGCTTTTATTGAAAAGCGCCCCTTTGCCAACACTCAAGATTTTGAGAACGCCAGAAAAGGACTCATTGCCCAACCTGAATCATTAGTGGTTCCACATCGACAAGGCGGTACGGTTTGGAACATGCCCGAATACAACTTTATTGATGCCAACGGCGAAAACCCACCGGCATCGGTTAACCCAAGTCTATGGCGTCAAGCAGCACTCAATAACATTCATGGTTTATTTAAAGTTAGCGAAGGCATATATCAACTACGTGGCTTTGATCTTGCCAACATGAGCATCATTGAAAGCGATAACGGCTGGATCATTGTCGATCCCCTTACCGCCCGTGAAACGGCAAGTACTGCGTTTTTATTTGCACAAAAACATTTAGGCGAAAAACCCGTAAAAGCCATCCTGTTCACCCATAGTCATATTGATCACTTTGGTGGTGTTCAAGGTGTCATGCAGCATCTATCTGATACCGAAAAAGCCAATCTTCGCATTATTGCACCTGCGGGTTTTGAAGAAGAAGCCACCAGCGAAAACATCATCGCCGGCACCGCCATGAGCCGTCGTGCCATGTACATGTATGGTAAGCGTCTCACCCGAGATGAACGAGGCCATCTAGGCACAGGCTTAGGCAAAGGCCCTGGCTTTGGTACATTTGGTATTCAAGCCCCCACCGAGCTCATTCATAAAACCGGCGAACAACTCACCATAGATGGTGTGCCATTTATCTTCCAGGTGGTATCCGGATCAGAAGCCCCTGCAGAATTCACCTTTTACCTACCACAACAAAAAGCATTTTGCGGTGCCGAACTTCTAAGCAACAACCTACACAACCTATACACCTTGCGTGGAGCAAAGGTGCGCGATGCAAGGCTATGGAGTGCACTTATCGAAGAAGCACGCATGCGTTTTTCACAAGCGGATGTGTATTTTGCCAGCCACCACTGGCCACTTTGGGGCCAAGAAAAAATCAATGATTTTTTAATTAAACAACGTGATACCTATAAATTTATTCACGATCAAAGTGTGCGCATGCTAAACCAAGGATTGACTCCAAATGAAATTGCTGAAAACTTAAAACTACCCGCAGCGTTAAACCAAGACTTTCACAACCAAGGATATTACGGCACGGTCAAACATAACGCGAAAGCCGTATATCAAAATTATATGGGATGGTTCACTGCCAATCCTGCCAAGCTAGACCCACTTCCTGAACCGGATGTTGCACAACGTTACGTGGAAATCATGGGTGGCAGCACACACATTCTTAAACAAGCCCAACAGCAATTTAACGATGCCAATATTGAAGAGCCTGAAGTCAGCCATCAAACCTATCGCTGGCTAGCAGAGCTTTTAAATCACGTGGTACTGGCTGAAGAAGATAATACGCCCGCAAAAGAATTATTAGCGAAGGTTTATGATCAACTTGGTTATCAAGCGGAATCCGCTCCTTGGCGTGACTTTTATTTAACCGGTGCTTATGAGTTACGCCATGGTGCACCGGATGAAGGTATCAGCCCTGCCGTCATGAAAGAAGTACTTTTAAAAACCCCTGTCGCTAACTTTTTTGACAGCATGTCAGTCAGGCTCATTGCCGATAAAGCAGAAGGTGAAAATGTGAGTGTGAAAATTACATTTACAGATTTGAATGAAAGCTATTTGCTCACCGTAAACAATTCCGTCATGCACCACCAAAAAGTAGCCGCCAATGCACAGGCCGATGCAACGTTAAAACTTACACAGCCATTATTTGTCAGCATCATAGTGGGTGAAGCCGGTTTAAAAGACACCTTGTTTGGCGATGATTTAAGTGTAGAAGGCAGCAAGCTGGATTTAATTAACTTTTTTAGCATGTTAGATAAACCACTGGGCACGTTTAATATCGTAACGCCTTAGTTGTTAATTATTCGAACAAAGGTAGCTGGGCACTGGGTTGTAATAACTTAGCGCCCAGCCCTAGCAAACGAATCGCCTGCTGATCACGCTGGCAGGCTTGCTTTATTAAACTCAAATACTGCTCAAACGTGGCTTGGCTACTCTGTTTTGCAAGTGTCGTCACATGAAAATCTGAAAACTTCACTTTCACAAAAGGGGCAAGTAATTCAATTTTCAAACCTGCTGACTCAACTCGATCCAAAAATTTTGGCCACATGGCTTCTAATGCGGTTTCAATTTCCGCTTCATTTTGCAAATCTTCAGCGAACGTTCGTTCAATACTAATGGATTTACGTTGCCGTCCTTTGCTTAATTGGCGCTCATCCCGACCATACGCGCGCTCATATAATAACTGTCCAAATCGACCAAAGCGTTTTAGTAAATCATCATGACTGAGTTCACGCACATGACCACAGGTATAAATGCCCATGTCGTGTAATTTGGCTGCACTCTTTGGCCCCACACCTGGAATTTTTTTAATATCCAACGCCGCCACAAATGCATCCACATCACTGGGTAATACTGCGAATTGCCCATTGGGTTTTCGCCAATCACTGGCCACCTTGGCCAAAAATTTATTCGGCGCTATTCCCACTGAAACCGTAATGCCGATTTCGGCTTCGATCTCTTGGCGAATTTGCTGGGCGATCATCTGCCCATTACTGGCGGGGGCTAATTCTAGATAGGCTTCGTCAACGGAGACCACTTCCATTTCCATGGCGTACTGCGACAAAATCTCCATCACTTGCTTTGAAACCGTTTTGTATTTCTGCATATTGCCCGGTATCAGGACTAAATCAGGGCACAGCTTCTTAGCCTGACTACTGGCCATGGCAGAACGCACCCCAAATTTACGGGCTATGTAATTACACGTGGATATGACCCCACGACGATCACTGGCACCGCCTATAGCCAATGGCACATGGCGAAATTGGGGTTGATCCCGCATCTCTACAGCGGCAAAAAAGCAATCGCAATCAACATGAAGAACTTGGCGCACACACAAGACCAATACTGGATATATAAACAGTAATTATTGATATTTCGCGGGGAAAGGCAAGTTAAAAATCTTGATCCATTTCTTCGTCTTCTTTCTCAAGACGAATGGTCACACGGCGGTTTTGCTGACGACCAGCAGCGGTTTTATTAGTGGCAACAGGATAACGCTCACCATGGTATCGTGTCGTAAACATTTCAGGATCTAGCCCTTTCTTCACCATATAATCGGTAACCTTTAAGGCTCTCTCCTCAGATAAACGCCGATTATTATAACGACGACCTGAAGAATCACTGTGGCCATCTATGTATAACGCCTTTACTTTGGGATCGGCTTTTACATATAAGATAATCAAATCCAACTTCTTCTTAGATTCTTTATCCAAGAAGTCGCCGCCCCCTTTGAATAGCACCTTACTTTTGGCCACTTGGCGAAAATTCACCGGAAGTAATCCCGCTACACAACCTAGGTAATCCTTATAAAAACTATTAAAATTCGCCGCCGAAACAGAAATACGAATGGGTTCATTGGCGTCATAGCGGGCCTTGCGGGTAAAAGTAGGCTGCATGCCTTGCATAAGCGCCTGCATCATATGGTTAGCGCGCTTGGGCTCAACCTGTAAAGTGATACTGGCTTGCTTAACAGGGACCAAACCTAAATCCTCAGCGAATCGACTCGGCCCCCACACTGGTGGTTCGATATGCAACGCCGCTTCCCCTTTACCCATAAGATTCTTTTTGGTTTTCAAACGGAACAGCAAATCTTCACCGGCTTCATGGTAAAACACGGCCTCGCCGTAATCAGGGATGGGCTGAACAAATTCGCATTCAAAGATAGACGGCGACAAACGCCATTCGGTTTCTTCTACCGACGCTTGAAAGGTCAAAGGTAATGCTTGTAAGGCCCAAACCATCAGGCCCATAAAGATAAACGTACGCACCAGCCAAACTACTCAATAAAGACATCTGCATAGGTTATCGGCCAAATTACTCCCATCTTGAATGGGATACCAGCACCCTACGTCTCAAGGTAGGTTTAGGCCCCGCCTTCAGGTACAATCCCCTTTTTTCATTTATAAGTTAAGGGATTTTGTGGCTGATTTTCATAGCAATCCAATGGCAAACCGCTTCCGAGGCTACCTTCCTGTTGTCGTGGATGTGGAAACCGCTGGATTCAACGCCCAAACCGATGCGTTACTCGAAGTGGCCATGGTGATCATGGATATGGACGAAAAAGGCATGATGACGCCGGGTCCAGAAATGTCCGCCAAGATCAAACCCTTTGAAGGTGCCAACCTTGAGCAGAGCGCATTGGATTTCACCGGTATCGACCCATTCGATCCTGACCGTGATGATCGCCACGAAGCCGACGCCCTAGATGAAATGTTCAAAACCATTCGCAAGGCCATCAAGATCAAAGGCTGCAAGCGCGCCATATTAGTAGGCCACAACGCCCACTTTGACCTAGGTTTTATCAATGCCGCCGTTGAGCGCAACGACCTTAAGCGCAATCCGTTTCACCCTTTCTCAGGTTTCGATACAGCTACATTAGCTGGCTTGGCACTGGGTCATACAGTTTTAGCCCGTTCTTGCATGCTAGCCGGCATCGACTTTGATAATAAAGCCGCACACTCGGCATTGTATGACACCAAGAAAACCGCCGAGCTTTTTGCGTTAATCGTCAATCAATGGAATCACATGGGCGGTTGGGATTGGGCACTACGTAAGCACCAAAAAGAGCAAGACCTAGACTAATCTGCAGCTACAGAATTATTTATCCTTTATTAGCATCCTCTTATATCAATAGCTTCTAATATTAGAAGTTATTGATATTCGTCCATTATATTACCTTTCGCTAAACTACTGCCCATTCCATCATTGAGATCACCCCATGTTTGAATCCGTTTCTTACATTCACGTATTAGGAGGCGGCGCCTTAATCGGCCTAGCTGCCCTACTATTATTTGCTGGTATTGGCCGTATCGCCGGTATCTGCGGCATCGCCTTCTCCTTATTGGCGGCCCCCATTCGCACTCAAGTTTGGCGAGTATTATTTTTACTTGGTTTGATTGCCGGCGCCTTTTTGTTTCATACCATAAGCGGTCAACCTGCCCCTGCTGCCCCAAATAACAACTTACCTTTGTTAATTATTGGCGGTCTTTTAGTAGGTTTTGGCACCGCCATGGGTAATGGTTGCACCAGTGGCCACGGCATTTGTGGCATCTCGCGTTTTTCTCCGCGCTCGATCGTTGCCACACTGACCTTCATGGTTATGGCCATCATCACCATGTTTGTTGTGCGTCATGTACTTGGCTGGAGTATTTAACATGCAAAAGATCATCGCATTATTAGCCGGCTTATTATTCGGTGCTGGTTTAGCCGCATCAGATATGAACAATCCAGAACGAGTTCAAGGCTTCTTAGATTTATTAAACTGGGACCCAAGCCTAATGTTCGTCATGATGGGTGCACTGGCCATCGCCATGCCGGGGTTCTATTGGGTACAGAAAAGACAAGGCAAACCGTTTTTTGCGAAACAGTTTTTTATGCCAACGAAATTCGATATCGATAAAGATTTGATTCTAGGCGCAAGTCTTTTTGGTATGGGTTGGGCCATTGTCGGTTACTGCCCAGGTCCCGCTATCGCGTCGTTGGCTTATGCTTATGAAGAGACTTTAATATTTGTCATAGCCATGTTTGCTGGTGCTAAAGTTCAACATTTAATCAGCAAATAATCTGATCGACTCTAAAATATTTAGACATAAAAAAACCGCTGCAAGGCAGCGGTTTTTTTGATCCTTACACTTTAATTAAAATTAAAGTTTGTCAGATTCTTCAGCTAGGTATTTAGCAACGCCTTCTGGAGAAGCGTCCATACCTTTGTCACCTTTGTTCCAACCCGCAGGGCAAACTTCACCGTGCTCTTCAGTGAACTGAAGTGCTTCAACAAGACGGATTAGCTCTTCCATGTTACGACCTAGTGGTAGATCGTTGATAATTTGAGAGCGAACAACACCGTTTTTGTCGATGATGAATGCACCACGGAAAGCAACGCCACCTTCAGACTCAACGTCATATGCTTTACAGATGTCATGAGAGATGTCAGCCGCTAGAGTGTATTTAACTGGACCGATACCACCTTCGTTGATTGGGGTGTTACGCCATGCGTTGTGAGTGAAGTGAGAATCGATAGAAACACCGATCACTTCAACACCTAGTTCTTGGAATTTCTCCATACGGTGATCAAGAGCGATCAACTCAGAAGGACATACGAAAGTGAAGTCCAATGGGTAGAAGAATACTAAACCGTATTTGCCTTTGATGGCTTCAGACAAAGTGAATTCATCAACAATGCTACCGTTACCCAATACCGCAGGAACAGTAAAATCTGGTGCTTTTTTACCTACTAGTACGCTCATCGCTTACTCCGTTTATTGTTTTAACCATCATGTCTCCATGACAGCGTTTAAGAATTCTTCAGGCGTGGCTGAAAAGGCGAATATGATACAATGCCCTCTGGCTAAATCCTACCTCTTGAGTCGGATAATCCATATCAATGCATATTAGCGGTAACCAGGTGACAAAATTGTGAAGATATTAAAGCTCGACCGCCTGTATATCGCCATTTTGCTCTCCATTGTGATCCATGGCGTGCTCATCGCTGGGCTCATTGCAGTTTGGCCAGAAAGCAGCGCCAAAGGAGATGGCACGGTGATGATGCTTGAAGCCATTGATGATCAAACCCAAGTTCAACAAAGTGCACAGGCAGCGACCGCATCACAAGCCCAATCCAATTTAGAATCTCAAGAGCCTAGCAAGCAAAGCCCATTTGGCAAGAAAGCACAAACACAAACCACTCAATCCAGCCAACAACCAGAGCGAACGGCCAGTCAAGCCAGCACCAGTAACACAGGTTTATTAGAGGATCAATCTGGACAAGCCCCAACCCCAAGTTCGCACTATCAGCAAGCCCTGTTGAAGCATCTATTAAATAAAATGGATAGCGCACCGGTAACCGGAAAAGCCAACGTACATCTAACGGTTATGAGCGCTGGCATTGCCACACAAGTGAATATTGAAGTGACTGCCGGAGGCATGACATACAAAAACTGGCTGCAATCAAAAGTATTGAATGCTAATCCTTTTCCGCCCATTCCTGCTTCGGTGACACAGCGTCCGTTTAAAACCACCCTGCCAATCGAACATCAATTAGAGAAATAGTCGTACTAAACGCGCAGATCTGCCGTTGGCATACCCGAATGCAATCGCATTAACGGGTCAGGCTCAAGAATGCTCTTATCTTCCACAGATAGGAAAAACTCAACACGAGGCTGAATATCTTCATCCGTGTATTTTTGTGCCAGGGCCAAATAGTCTTTGAAGTGACGGGACTCAGATTTAAGCAAAGAGATATAAAACTTCTGTAATTCTTCATCTAAAGACGGCGCGATTTTATGAAAACGCTCACACGAGCGCGCTTCGATAATGCTGCCGATAATCAGGTTATCGGTCAGCTTACCTTTGTTGTCACTGCGAATGTGCTGCGCCATGTTATAGGCATAGCCACTGGCTTTCATGGTGCGAAATTTAATACGACGTTTTTTGATGATTTTGAGCACTTGCTCATAATGCACCAGCTCTTCACGGGCTAGACGCGACATCTTGTTTTGAATATCCATATTCAAAGGGTTACGCGCCATCAAGGTCATGGCCTGCTGTGCCGCTTTTAACTCATTGGTGGCATGATCAATCAAGATGGTTTCTTGGTGCTCAAGGGCCGCGTCCACCCAAGCCTCTGGTGTGCGATTAGGCAAATACGCCAACACAGGGGCAATCAATTCATCAATATCGATCTTGGACATACGGTTAACTCTTAAACACCTGAATTTTGCGGGGGGCTATTATAACGACATTTGCTCCAATAGCTCACGTACTTCCCCTTCAATCACCACAGCTTGATGGGTAGCTTGATCCAGCACACAAAATGTCACCAATGCATCCGCTACTAACGTATCCGTATCCTTCAAATACATGGTTTGTTCTATGGTGCAGCTCTTAGTGCCAATCTTGGCCACACGAGTACGAATTTCCAATAGCTCTTGGATAAAAGCAGGACGACGGTAATTGATATTGATATTCACCAACACAAACGCCAAGTTATGGCCGTGAATCTTCTCTACTAAAGGGTAATCTTCAAAAAATGCCCAGCGTGACTCTTCTAGAAACTCCAAATAACGCGCGTTATTCACGTGTTGGTAAACGTCTAGGTGATAACCACGAACCTTAATATGATTAGTATGCATGGGACTGCCAGATGGTAAAAACGCGCCATTATACATAAAAAGCCCAATCAGGGCACAATGGCCACTAACCCCTATTGGGTATAGCCCGCAACCATGGCCCAGTCTTATAGTGTCTGGCTATTTGTTTGAAGAATAAGAATTATGACGTTTCTATCCCCCCGTATTGCCTTCATTTTAGTGTTACTCACAAGCTTTATATGGGGCGTGGAATTTGTGTTGGTGGACTTGGCCATCGACATCGTACCCACTCACACCTTCAATGAATTTCGCTTCGCGTTAGCGGCAATCTCGCTGTTGCCCCTACTTTATTTCAGCAAAGAAAAAATCGACCCTAGCCAAATCAAACGCATCGTATTAGCAGGCTTGTTCTTAGGCTTATTGTTATTTGTTGCCTTTTTTACTCAAACCGAGGGTATGCGTTATACCTCTGTATCCAATGCTGGATTCATTACCGGCTTAGGCGTGCCATTTGTATCGTTTTTCGGCTTTTTATTCTTTAAGCAAAAAACCACTTTAGCCGTTTGGGCAGGAATCAGCTTCGCAACCATAGGCCTATACCTATTAACGGTGGGCGACAAATTCGTCTTCAACAAAGGTGACGCACTCGTCTTGGTTTGTGCCGTCTGTTTCGCGTTTCATATTTTATTAACCGGAAAGTTCGTGGACTCCATGCCGGTGATTTTTCTGAGCATCGTACAGCTAACTGCCGTTGCACTGTACAGTGCCATCGCCGGTGCTCTAGACAGCAACCCTAGCTTCTATTTGCCCGAACACGAGCCCGTCGCTTGGTTTGATCAAATCATGACACCCATAGTGTTCTTCTCCATCTTAATTGCCGGCGTACTGGGTACCGCTTATGCATACTGGGCACAAACCGTATCGCAAACTTTGTTAGCACCTCACAAAGTGGCATTGATTTTTGCTAGTGAGCCGATCTTTGCCCACATCTCCGCTTGGATATTCTTGGATGAAAAGTTAGGCCCACTTGGATTTATTGGCGCCGGCTTAATCATTTTAGGCATGATTGTCTCAGAACAAGGGGACAAAGATCACCCACCTAAAGTAAACGTACTGGATCAAAACAGCAGCTTGTAGGACATGCATCAAAGAGCAACAAAAACGCCAGTTTTAAAACATATAAAACTGGCGTTTAGGTTGCCCTATGATTTTTTAATTCATGACTTTCTAGGCTTTTTATCAATCAAAACCGCTTGCTGCCATTTACTCGGCTTTTTATCGGTACGGTGAATACAACCTGCCCAACAGCAAGGCCGCTTTTTACCTTCTTGCAATTCTTCAACAGTACGACTGATTCTTTTTAGGCGAGTTTTCTCTTGCTTGGCATCTTCCACCCAGCAAATAAACTCATTGCGCCCTATTGGCGTAAGCGCTTCCCAGAGTTCAACAACGTCTGTGGTTTCATTCAGCGCAATTGACAAATCATGGGGCATTTCATGTACAAGCCCGCCGGATATTTTAGGCATATGCTTACCCTCGTTAAATGAACTGACCGTTCATTGCATGAAACCAGCCTGCTGAATTTTCACAATTTTCGGTTTTGAGAGAATGGCTATATGACTTTTGCCAGCGATTCAAAGTCTTGCCCTACCTTACTTGGAACAAACTCAGTCACTTCGTAAGTTGCCACATCCGCTTTGTAAAAAGGATCTTCTTGTAATATGGCATTCAGTTTTTCTCGACTTTCTGCTTGAGCGAGAATGACGCCTCCGGTTCTTGGCACTTTGCGGCCGGAAGCGATAAAATTCCCTTCCCCGTAATACTTTTCTAGATACGCAACGTGGTCACTTATGTGCTTATCTACTTCTGTTAAATCTACTTTGTATGTTAGAGATACTACGAACATTGAACTCTCCTTTTCATATAACGCCAAGTTCACCTAACTAACAACGCAGTGCGGTCAGGTTGAACTTTTCTATACATCTTCCTCATTATTCGTGAGGGTGCTCACTAAATTGTTTTGCGCTGTCACCGATCTTAAACCAGCACGGCTTCTCTGAAACAAACTCGTGAAATTTATTCTCGATGTCAATTTCACTGTCTATGCAATGTGCATTGATTGGAAAAGAGTCCATTTTTGATAAAACCTCGCCAAGTGCGGTTCCGCAGTCAGAACAAAAACAGCGATCATATTTATAAGGTGACTGAGCTTTATAGACCGCTATCTTTTCACGACCTGAAGTAATTTTGAAATTCTTGGCTTGCACAAAAGCTAATGCACTTGCACCGACTTTACGACAACGGCTGCAATGACACATACCGAGCATGCTCGGACTTTCGCTTAGTTCAAATTGCACAGAACCACAACAGCAACTTCCGTTAATCATTTAACACCTCCAAGAAGACTATTTTTTAACCTTCTGAAGCATAACACAGATACTGTATATATAAACAGTGCCAAAGCAAAATCATATAACTTCAAGCCAAGTGGCGCCTAAGCGCGTCCAGCCGCAGGGCGATTTTGCCTTACCTTGTTAAATGTTTGCGCATAACAAAAGGATTTTCCTTTTACTGTATTACAGTACGAAACCACTTACTTCTCACCATCAGTTTCTTTCAATACCTAAACAATAGACTTGCCGCCCAGGGCAGGAATTTCTTCATGGGCCATAACTCTGACTCGGGACTTGGCTCTCGGTGAATAGACCTTAGTCCCGCTTTTACCCTATTAGACAAAGTCTCAAATACTTGTTGTTTGATCTGATTGCTCATAGACATTTAACGCCCGCAACAGCAGCGAGCGTAGCGAGTCGGTTACTTGCGTTTGTTATGCCTAGTAGCTGACATAAGCCTCATACTCTTTTCCCCTATTGTCCTTTAAATAGGCCTTAACCCATATTTGATGTGATGGAGTGAGAGATATATCAGTACGCATTTCGGTAATGATGCTTTCATCCACACCATGACTTGCCAAGTGCTTAGGCAGCCAGTCTTGGTTTATAGCAATGGACTTACGAACTCTTTTGGAAAATATCGTTGATTCGTAGCTCTTTCGTGGAATCCATTGAACTGAGATAGGTTCACCTTCAGCTTCGCGAGCCATTACAATCAAATCGTCCACAACGTAACCATCATCAACGTAATTCATAAGACTCACAAATGAATGACTGAAGTTGTGTGACATTGACTTTAGGTTTTTGTATTTCATAGTTCAAAGGCATAACGCCTGCCACAACCGCATTTATGGAGTAGTTTACTTTGTTTTAAAAAAGCGAAGCTTACACAAAATAAGCCACGGAATAAATGTCGGATTGGTGGCACTTGTTATGAAGAAAATCGCTCCAAAGCCTCTTTTTCGTATTTTGCGTTACTTACACCCCAATTACTTTCGTTTTCAAAGTAATTAAGCAACACATCTAGTTTTTCAGGATCATCTTCAATAACCTTTAAACTTTTATCTATAGGCACTCTCGCTTCAATTTTACTTTTAAATATGTCGCCATAAGCTAAATTTTGTAAGCATATTTGAAAGTCTCCTAAATAACACGACGCATCAGATTTATAGTCCATGATTTTATTTAGGCAAGTCGTACTCGTTGTATCATCGCGAAGTTTCATTACATCATGCACGATAGATTGAAGAGAATACCTAAATGTTTTAAATAGTTTTGGATGAACAATTTCATGCGATTCTATTTTACTTACAAGAAGAAGCAATGCCTGATTGACTCTTTGGGATAACTCTAAATATTCCTGTAGATCCAGTAATGCAACAGCATTAGGATTGAATTTTTTAACATTACAGTATGAGTTAACTTCTCTTATAACTGCCGAACTTTGTTCTATGAGAAGGCTAACTTCTTTGAATAATTCAATTCTTGTATTTCTTTTAGCCTCTTCTTTTTGGGCTGCTATAGTATTGCTATGTTGTTTTGATAACTGTTTAAAGGCAATTATGATTGAAACAATTACAGCTAAGGCTGCCAATGCAGGTCCAGCAAAATCTTTGGCTACTTCATAACAGGATGCATCACTAATAAAGTAACAACTTTTTTCAACGGTCGTTGATGCTAGCATTTACTACCCTTTTCTTCATAACATTTTAATCGTGCGCATGCGCGTTTTTGCAGTCTCAATAATTAAAAGGAAATTGTCTAGAGGTCAGACCATTACTGGGCTGTAAACCAAATTCCATTTTGGTTTATCAGGAAAAACGCGCA
>JABXIK010000029.1 GCA_013373125.1 Gammaproteobacteria bacterium
AAATGAAGTCATCGGCCTATTGGAAATTCGCCTGAACAACCAACCGTTATCTGCGCGCACTTGGCAATTGTATGGTTTGTGGTTAATTCTGAGCTTGCTGTTTACGGTATTGGCCAGTCTCGCCGCTTGGTTCATTGGCCATCGTATTGGTCAAAAGCTGGAGACTAGCCGCTATGAATTAGAACACCTTGGCACCATCAAGCAGGTTACACCACTGCAGTTAGGTGAATTCAAGGCCTTTAGTGAAGCCCTGAGCAAACACCATCAATTAACCAATCAACAAAAAGCCCTGCATCACGCCCTTGCACAATTTATGCAACCGCAATTAATGAACAGCTGGCAAACCCGAGGGCTAACCCTGGAGCAAGATTACACCCAAGGCGCGGTACTTCTCTTTAAAATTGCCAACCTGGAGCAAGCCCAACAAGATTTTGAAAAAGACGCGTTAGCCAACACTCTAAATGATTTTCATAATCTGATTCGTCAAGGGGCCAAGCTGTATAACGGTACGGTTTGCCAATACGAAGGGGATGGCATCATGGTGTTATTCAACGCCGAGCTCAACGACCAAAAGCACTGCTTCCATAGTGTGTGTACGGGGTTATTAGTGTTGGGGTTAATCAAATCTTACAACGAGCAACGCCGCAAACAACAACTCCCAACGTTAGAATTAAAATTGGCCATGCATTGTGGTGACATTCTCACTCGACGCTTCCCCAATACATCCCAAGCGGATGCTTACCCTTGGCTGGCCATGAACAATGCTCACGAAGCCTGTCATGGTGCCGCCTTACTTTGTGAGCACAGTGAAGCCAATGAATTACTGATCAGTAAAGCGTGTGTGGAACAAGGACAACTCACCAGCCAGTTAAGTCTCAACAAACATCATAATTTATTGCAGATTAATCAAAGCGATCCCGTGGTGAGTTATTGGGTGAGTCATTTATTGCCGAACTATCAAGCTTTGATCGAGCGCCAAGTGGAACACATCAGCGCACAATTACCAAAGGCCAGTTAAACTCAACCGCACATAAAAAAGCCCATGATGCCAAACAAATCATGGGCTTTTTTGTTTTAAGTAAACTTAAAACTGGTACGTAGCACCTAAAGTGACGTTGCGTCCCATGACAGGGCTAAACTCTTTTAAGTAACTCACATGATTACGGCCAAACTCATCGGTTAAGTTATGGGCCTTCACATAAAACTCTAAAGTGGATGCACCTAGAGTTTGCGAATAACTGCCATACACGTTCACAACCGAATACGCATCCGTAATCGTTTCGTTTTCAGCCACGTCAGATTGCTTAGCATAATGTTTAAGCTCAGAGTTGATTTGCCATTGATTAAACATCCACTTCACACCGGTACTGGTTGTCAGCGGTGGAGTGCGTGGTAAGTTTTTATTCTCACCTTGCTTCAACTGTGCTTTCACTACATCACCGCGTACAAACCACTGCCACTGTGGATTCAAGTTGTAATCCAATTGCCACTCTGCACCACTTAACCAAGCATCTTTTTGCTCGTTGCGATACACAGGGTTGCCATGAAATGGATCAACAATGCTTTTTGGATCATTGAAAATATAACCATCAAAATCGTAATAATACACAGCACTTTGAATTTGATAATTCGCTTGTTCATAAGTCCAAGTGACATCTAAGCTGTATGCGGTTTCCACATCCAAATCTGGGTTATCCAGTTGAAAGCTAAACGTCGCGTGATGATCCCC
Source organism: Gammaproteobacteria bacterium (assembly GCA_013373125.1). GTDB lineage: Bacteria > Pseudomonadota > Gammaproteobacteria > Pseudomonadales > Oceanobacteraceae > Bermanella. The sequence goes on from JABXIK010000029.1 coordinate 1,730, forward strand.
ATTCCAATACATTTCATCTGCGGCTGGCGCCCGTTGGGATCGAGACACACTCACACCGATTTTTTGCGCATCGATACGCCACGTCATGGCCGCACTCATGGATGCCGAATCAAATGTTTTATCCTCATAATAAGATGCTTGCTGGCGATACGAAGGCCGAATAGAAACGGGGTCGGCGGTAATCGTGCGTTGATCTAAACGCGCACCAAGCTCCAATAATCCTTTTGCCCAGTCACGCTCCATCACCCAGAAGACACCCGCGTCTTGAGTTTGCGTAAGCGGCATAGGCGTATCATGGGAAAAACGATAACCGTCCACAATGTCATTGCTGAGGTTTGCCCCTTCGCTACCATCCCAGCTTAAATCACTGTAATTTGGAATGGCATCACAACCACTGTGATCGTGGCACACATCCAGATCCTGCAATGACAATTGCACACCCAAGCTGGTCCGCCAGCCTCCAAGATCAAACAAACTTAACGTCGATTTAAACTCAGTGGCCGTTTTATCAAACAAACCCACCACAGTGTCATCGAAATTTTCGCCGTGTTCATAATCAATGTAGGTAAATTGGGTTTTGATTTTTTCCACATTCGCAAACGGTGTAAACACCACGCTTTGTGCATCTAAACGCAACTGACTTGGGTCCACTGTGGCGTTATGATTGTCGGGATTAGGCACCCCATACTCATAATTCAATAACGACACCGCCACACCATGAGCATTACCGTTTGCCTGAATATAATTCAGCCCCACATTCATACCCTGGCTTTCAGTAGAAGTGTTATTCACTTCATCGCCATTGCCATCGGTGAAGTTTTCGCTACTACGCGTAAAACCATCCATGTGCATCACCCACTGGCCAAACCCTGAATCCAAACTTGCACTCAGGCTGGTCGCTTCGTTGGCACTAGCAACAGAAGATTGCACACGAACGCGTGTGCCTTGTAATGGCATTTCATGAAATCGAGTGTCCGCCATGTTGATCACGCCACCCATAGCGCCGCTGCCAAACCTTAAGGTGTTAGGCCCATAAATGACTTCCACTTGCTCTGCGTTTGCGGCATCCACCATAGGAGCATGGTCGCTACTCATAGCAGATACGTCAGCACTGTCAGTGCCGTTGATGGCCATCTTTACGCGATTACCACTTAAACCACGTATGACAGGGCGTCCAACACCTGCGCCAAAACTCGCGTTAGATATCCCAGGCAAACTGGATAACAATTCACCTAGGGTATCGCCATTTTGTTGCTGCATGTCTTCTTGATTAAACACACGCACCGGCTGGGCCACGTCATCTAATAACTGGCCCGACGCCGATACCTGCACCTTATCCAGCGCCACTTCGTCCGCGAAAGAAATATGAGAAACGACCAGCATAAGGCTGACCGAAATAGTGAATAAAAACTTAGTGTGCATGGTCGTGCGTTTCCCCAACTTCATGGAAAATCACCATGCTGGCTATATCACTTACATTTAAATCAAAACGTTCGTGTACGTGATAACCGGCGGGATTGGTTTCAGGTTCATCCACATCAATGCCATAACCTTTCAAAACATTATTATCAATTACAACCACAGCTTTGCTTGCTGACGCCAATACCAAGTCACCACAAGAAGTCTGTGCTGATTCATCTAATGCAATGGTTTTTAACACTGCGCCTTCATGATCTAAAGCGACGAATTTACCGCCAGCCGTCAGGGTTAAAACATCACCGTCTGTTGTATCAAGCTGTAAGTCACAGATGTTTTCAGAAAATACATTGGTGCCATCATCACTGCCTTTTACAACTAGGATACCGTTTGTCTCATCGTGTTCAACAATGGCGTAGTCAGTACTGTTTGGTACAAACCCAGCAATCACATGACCTTGAGCGCGCCAGATGTAGTCTTCATCCACTCCATCCAAATCTGCAAGCACTTCAGATGTAATGACATGCTCAGTTTCGCCTTCTTCAATAAGCAAAGACACTGCACCTTCATCACAACTTACCACCACAAGTTCAGAGGTTTGACCATGACTGCTTGGGTTCGCACAAGCAAAACTATATTCCTCTGTGTTGGCCTCAAACACTTTTGCATTGGTACCATCAAACACCAGTTTCAGGTCATGGGCTTCGTCTAACATTAACGCTGGATAAACTTCATCAACTGATAATCCGGAAGTATCTTCAGTGGCAGGCGTCTCATTTTCTAATTCAGCGTATTCAATGAACGTGGTATCACCATCCACCAATACAGCAAAGTGACCGTTCGAAGGCACAACAGCAATGTCGGTACCTGTCAGGTTATGCGTTAACACATGGGCTTCTTCGTGCTCATCTTCCTCATGAGCTTCTTCCCCTTCTTCCTCTTCATGTAACCCATGCACAAAGTTCACGGTGCCATTAGCTAATACTGCAGCAAAAGCGCCGTTCTCACTTAACACTAACTTCGCCCCGTTACCCGCAGCTGCTTCATCCAATGTTTCTAATGCACCTTCTTCTAACAAAGAAAGGCTAGTGGTGTTTGACTGGGACACTAGGATAGAGATGTCATGCTCTTCTTCACTGGATGAAGATGAGCTACTGCTGCCACCACATGCAGTTAACGCCAAACTTGCTGCACTGACCCACAATAATTTTTGCTTAAATAAATACATTTTGTTCTCTTTTTCTAATCATTAAAAAAACGCAGCACGCTACCGATAAAACATACACAGTACTGCGGTGCGGACTATTCAAATACCGCACGCGAAAAATCAGGCACAGCAGAGCTGAGCCCAATTCGAAATAGATAATTCTTAATTGATTACAGAGAAGTTGGTGGGGCGCGTGCTTGTTGTTTCTCTAACTGAGACAACACCAAGGCAATAGGATGATAAGATTGCTGTTCGACCGTTTGCTTATGAGCCAGACACGTACCTTCTGCTGAAGGTACTGCGGCACTACCATCCAATACAAACATCGGACAGTCGACAGTGTGATGATGATCCAATAGTTGATCGTGCACCAACTGCAAGCTGCCACTGATCACTATGATCAATGTCATAACCGAAGCTAATAAGCCGTTATGTTTGCGCAGGCGCTGGTGTAGGGAAAGTTTCATGGCGTAATAATACGGTGTGAAATGCCAGTCTTCAATAAAAAAGCTAGGCTTATGTGTAAACATACATAGACAATAGGGGCCTATACCAAAATACAATAACACTCGGTTACAAATGTTCTACACATCCTGATGATGGATTAACAGTTTGCCTAAGCTAATCACTTTCATGCCTTTTTCTTCTAAGCCAGTGTCCTTCATTATGGCTCCTTGCCCGATGCAATAGTCTGTCCTAGGAACCCCTCTCACGCCTGAGCAAAAAATATGTTTTACTCACCGCCCTGCAAATTTCATCTAAGCTTGTCTTAGCCACTGAGAAGTTTTATGTCTGTATCACGCCCAAGCCGCATTGAGTTCATTACACTCATGGCCGCCCTTATGTCTATGGTGGCACTTTCCATTGATGCCATGCTCCCAGCCATTGGTTTAATTGGCCAAGACCTCGCCGTTGAAAATCCTAACGACGTGCAGCTCATTATTTCTAGCGTCTTTTTAGGTATGGCGTTTGGCCTTATAGTTTACGGCCCAATTTCAGATTCGTTTGGGCGTAAAAATGCAATCTATTTAGGTGTCAGCATTTTTCTGGTGGGCTGCTTGATTTCAATTTTTGCCCAAGATTTTGATCAGATGTTGTTAGGACGCATTCTACAAGGCTTCGGTGCGGCTGCTTGTCGTGTGGTCACCATTGCCATGATGCGCGATAAATACGCGGGCAAAGAAATGGCAAAAATCATGTCCTTAATCATGATGGTATTCATCATGGTGCCAGCACTGGCGCCAAGCATGGGACAACTGATTTTGTTGTTTGCCGATTGGCATGGCATTTTTGTTTTACTGTTTAGTGTCGCCTTATTATCCACAATTTGGTTGTATTTGCGTTTAGACGAAACCCTTGCAGAGGATAAGCGTGCTCCGTTTTCGTTAAGCAATATTAAGCTCGGCATGATTGAAACCATTAAACATCCAGAGGCACGCACCTACACTCTCGGCGCAGGCATTATGTTTGGTGCCTTCGTCGGTTACCTAAGTTCATCACAACAAATCCTGCAAGTGCAATTTGGAACCGGAGAACTCTTCTCTGTTTATTTTGGCGCATTGGCCTTAGCCATTGGTTTTTCTTCGTTTGCGAATTCTAAGTTAGTAATGCGTTTTTCCATGGAGTCTTTGTGTATCGCCGCTTTGCTGGTGGTACTAAGTACCTCCCTGATTTATTTAGGCTACAGCCAGCTGAATCCAAACGCAGGTTTAACGAGCTTTATGCTGTACATGCTCAGCACCTTTTTCTGCTTTGGGATTTTATTTGGGAATTTTAATTCGCTAGCGGTACACCCACTTGGGCATATAGCCGGTGTCGCCACGTCTGTGATCAGCACGGTACAAACATTCATCTCTGTGTTTGTCGGCACGTATGTAGGACAACATTACGACGGTACCGTGACGCCTTTAATCTTTGGCTTTATAGCTTGTAGCAGTGTGACTTTAACTCTTGTGTTGTGGTTACGATATAGCCAAAAGAAAGCTCTACAACAAGCACCTTCGGCCAATTAGACGCTGTTCAAACACATGGTTATTGCATACCATGTGGCGCTATTTTGTATATGAGTGTGTTATGCCAATCGTTGATGTTTATTATTTAGAAATGAACCACCCTTCTGAATTGAAGGGCAAGCCAGCCGTTGAAGAATTAGACATCCGCTACTGCGAAATCAAACAATGGCCGCTTAATAAATTCTTATATGCTTTTGTAGGTGGCCCTTGGTCGTGGACCGATAAACTCGAACTCGATGATCAAGTTTGGCAAGATTATGTGAACGATCCTAGCCTTCACACCTGGGTTGCCTATTACAAAGGAGCCATCGCCGGTTACTTTGAGATGCAACAGCAAGACAAAGGTGATGTGGAAATCATGTATTTTGGTTTAACTCCAGATTTTGTGGGTAAAGGCATGGGGGGCTACTTACTGACCTATGCGGTGGAGCAAGCGTGGAATCTTCCCGAAACCAAACGCGTATGGTTACACACATGTGAGCTAGATCACCCAAGTGCCAAAGGTAATTATGAAGCCCGTGGATTTGTGCATTACAAAACCGAACGGGAATAACTCAATATCTTCAGCCATAAAAAAAGCCCTTACGGGCTTTTTTTATTTTTCAGTGAAACCTCATTTATTGACTAGCGTCCAGCAAAGGCTTTTGAAACGCATTTTGGAATGCATTGGTCACATCTTCTTGTGTTGGGACCACATCGCTTTTCACTAAAATAATGAGGCTTTGCGCATGCACATGAGCGTCTCCTTTAGGGTGCACCGTAATCTCCCCTTCTTTATTTATAAACGCCATAGGTGTGCCCACACCTGCTTTTAACATACAGGCAACCACATCCGCCCACATCTCACCTTCAAGCCAAATACTGTAGCGTTCTGGGTGATCATCTTTACGGGTAAACATATCTTCTATGACCACTTCACTTCCAGGCGCATCCATAGCGCGCACCAAGATTTCAGGATAAGAACGAATCGGACGCAAGATGGATTTCATTTCTAGATCGAACATGCGTTTTCGATTGTTATCGTCAACACACTCCACCAAGGTTAAATGCCCTAGGTGTAATTCAGATAGCCGATAAGCAATATCAAAACTGATGCTATCACTATCTGCGTGATATTCGTCTTGTGCTAACACCAGAATGTGTTTAGCGCGAGTGGCTTCTGCACGAATCAAATCGTAATCGTTGTTGCCGCTACCGAATACATGGCGAACACCTTGGTCTTTTAATTGTGCAGGTAATCCATCGGAATACAGGGTATTCAACAGTAAAATATTCACATCGGTATAATCTTCATCTTCACGAATTTGCGTGACCAAGCGCAAAAAGAATTGATCAGCATTGTATTTTGGCGCGTTAATAATAAGTATGTGATTTTCCATGTTCCAATCCCAAAGGCCTGATCGAATTCGTTCATTACGCGCGATGCGATAATCCACATAATCGCGCACTAAAAATGTTACCAAGGTGATCGCCGCTAAAAAAATGAGCACCATGGTGGAAGCTTGCCCTGCCATGGTTTGTGCACTTAAGTCTCCATACCCCACTGTGGTAATCGTCGTCAGCGTCAACCACACTGCTTGCCATAGGCTTAGTGACTCAAAACCCATCATTGCCAGCACATGCAGAATAATTAAACTCAATAGGATAGTGATGGTGCGTTTAATTTTTCGCAGAATCCGCGCATCCGACCCAATGATTGTGGAATTTCGCAAAATAGGAGAGAGTTTTTTAAGCGGTTCAAATTTCATAGTGGATCTTATCAAAGTGAACCTGAACTATGGCATAGATTAAATACATGGCTCAAGCCTTATTCCTTACTTTTGACCCTAGCACAAACTAGCCAAGACGCTGTCACAATTTAGCGCTACAATCAAAGGCAGATCATGGCCTACGTGCTAGTAAAAGGAAAGGATATGTGGTCACAGCAACCTACTGCACTAAACGACTTCGCCGCCAAACGCCTCGAACACCTGAAGCATTTTATTAATGAGCAAACCCAGTTTGCACCTTTATTAGAAAGTCAAAATTGGCTTAAGTCTCTCACTCTAAGCGATTACGTGTTCAACAGCTTCCAGCACTTTCCTGATATTACTCATGCTTTAATTACAGAAGATTTCATCAACACGCCACTTTCCGTTGCTTCCATCGAAGCTGAGTTAACTAATCTTATAACTCCCTGCCAAGAAGACGCTCAACTTTATAAAGCACTCAGGGATTTTCGTCGCATCCATCAAATGCGCTTAATTCATCGCGACATTAATCGCTTAGGCAGTCTGCAACAAACATTAGAAGAGCTCACTATTCTGGCCGACGCCAGCATTCGTTGTGCTCTAAATTGGCTGGATAAAAAGTTACAGCAAAGATACGGCCAACCTATTGGTAAAACCAGCAACAAACCACAATCCCTCATAGTCATTGCCATGGGCAAACAAGGCGCCAGAGAGCTTAATTTATCCAGTGACATCGACTTAATTTTTGCCTTTAACGAAAGCGGTGACACCCAAGCGCAAGAAGACCAAAAAAGCATTTCAAATCAAGAATATTTCACCAAACTTGGCCAAGCACTTATCCAAAGTTTGGACAAGGTCACGCAAGATGGTTTTGTGTATCGCGTGGATATGCGTTTGCGTCCTTATGGTCAGTCTGGCCCTTTGGCCATGAACTTTAACGCACTAGAAAATTACTATCACGATCAAGGGCGCGACTGGGAACGCTACGCCATGATCAAAGCCCGTGCAGTGACCGGCGAGCAAACCCAAATTGATGAACTAATGAGCATTTTGCGTCCATTTAGTTACCGTAAATATGTGGACTTCAGTGCATTTGAATCATTACGGGATATGAAATCACGCATTCGCCAAGAAACCGTGCGCCGCAATCTCGCCAATAACGTGAAACTGGGAAGCGGTGGTATTCGCGAGATTGAATTCATCGCCCAGGCATTTCAATTGATTCGTGGCGGCCAAGAGATTGAACTGCAACAACCCAACATTTTTAAAGTATTCCAATTTCTCACAGAAAATGAATACCTCCCCTATGAAGCTATCAAAGACTTATTAGCGGCGTATGAATTTCTGCGAGATACCGAACACGCCATACAAGGCATCAACGATGAACAGAGCCAAACCTTACCTAGCGATGAATTAAATCAGGCTCGTATCGCTGCCTATGTGGGATGTGAAAACTGGCAAACGTTCAGCGATTGCTTGGTTCAACACAGAGAAAAAGTCAGCCTGCATTTTAAAAACATTGTGGCAGATGAAAACGACGACGAAGAACAAACGGATATCGAGCCTTGGCGCAATATTTGGTTTCAACATGCTGACGATGATCTAGGTGATGACCCCATCAACACCCAAGCGTTGCAAAGCACCCTGCAACGCTTACGGGATCTAGCCGAACACAAGATGCAGGCCATCGGCAAACATCGTTTAGATAAAGCCATGCCATTGCTACTAAAAGCATTGTGGCAATGCGAGCAACCACTGGAAACACTCGAACGCTTGGTTCCGTTATTGGAAGCAGTGTTGCGACGTACCGCTTACCTTGTGTTGTTAAGCGAAAACCCACAAGCCCTTCAACAACTGGTGCGCTTGTGCGAGGCCAGCCCATGGATCGCCCAGAGCATCAGCGAAGCCCCTATTTTATTAGATGAACTGCTTCACCCAGCCCATCTGTATAACCCCACAGATAAACGCGGCATGGAAGAGGATTTACAGCAACGTTTATTGCGCATTGATCCGCTGGATTTAGAAGAACAAATGGATGCCATGCGGCACTACGCCAGCGCCCATAAATT
>JABXIK010000125.1 GCA_013373125.1 Gammaproteobacteria bacterium
GTTATTCACAGGCTGAAATGGCTGACCTTACGGAGTCTGAACTATCAGATGTTACCGGTGAGGGGGTTGGTCTTGTCTATGAAGATTATCAAATCGAGATGCTCGCTGAATCTTTAAATGCCCGTGACGATGGTTTTGGCGGCACGTTAGCAGGTGGAGATGCTGGTAACGAATTTAAAATTACTGGAATCGTCGATTCCGCTGGTAATCCCGTTAATGTTTCTATCGCTCAATATTACTTGGCAGGTACTGGCACGAATTTAGGGACAGACCTACAAGGAAAAACGTTCAACCTTGGTCGTTTGAATAACCCTATTACAATTGATCTAAAAGACGGTAACAGCCTTGGTGACGGTACAGATGGCTGGGCTGATAAAGGGGTATTGCAAGTGGCTATGCCCACTCATGTGGACGGAGCGGTTGGTTATGATTGTACTGATGCAGCTGCCGTTGCAGGTTCTGGTACATGTTCAAGTCGCCCAAATGATGGCAGCTTCCGTGGTGAGCGTTTTGATATGGGTATGCGCATCAATCGTGAGTTTGCCGATAATACAAAAGATATCAATCTCAACTTCCATGCTCAATCCGCCAATATGGATGGAAGCTTCTGGCGCTTCTGGGGTGGTAACGCCGATGTAGACGGTGCTGGAGCTGGTGGTGTGGTAGAAACCCTGATGATGGAAGCGCAAATTAATTTTTACGCCAGTAAGTTGGTATTTGATAGTTGTGAGCTAGATGGCTCGGCTTGCGGTGAGCAAGTGGGCTTTGAAGGCTTTTCAATGGAGTTGGCTTTGGGTGATGCCAAGTACTACCAACCTATGACGATTGCAGTCACGGATGCGGGCTTTTTAAACATTATGATTCAGCCATTGCCGTCACCTGGGGATGCGCGTTTACCCGGAGCTGGCACCATTGGCAGTGACGGATTGGTTGGCTCGTCGGATGCCGCCACTTGGAATTGGTACAACGATTACTACACAAATGGCCGTAAATCCAATATCACCATTTCGAATTTAACGGTGGGTGCGGAAAGTTTTGGTAGCTCTTCTTTACAAGGCTTACAAATTCAACACTTGGAGGTGACCAGTCATGACCTCTAAATGGATGGCGCTAAGTTTCGTATTTATCTCTTTGCCTGTGTTTGCAATGGAAGAAATCTCGGATGCCAGTTTAGCCGATGTGAGCGGGCAAAACGGCGTGTATTTGTCCGGTGAATTAATCATGAATGAAACCGGTGGTCCGCTGACATCTGCCGATGCTGGCAATGTAGATCCAAATGATGCCAGTGTGGTTTGGGGGACCTGCGCAGAGCAACAAGCAGCAACGGCTGATCGTTGTGGTGCACGTATGGCGGTTCAACCTAATGAAAATGGTGGCTGGATCGCGTTGGATGATATGAAAGGGGGAATCTCTTTCGAAGGTTTAACCATAAAGTCTCGTGTAATTGATAGTGCATCGGATGATTTTGGTGGTGACGAAGCAGAAGCGGGTATCGATGGAATGACCGTATTGGAAATTGGTCTACCAGAAAAACTAAAATTCGATCACTTCTCTTACTCCGTTGTGACAAGCTCACAAGCTCGCCCTACTGATGCTGGTTACCAGCAACAAGTGCGCCACGGTATTGACTTCAATGGCTCTGTTAATATGCAGGGTAACTTACTTGTATTTCCAACGGGGAATCCATAATGCGTAAGTTGCTGATAGCCCCTTTAACCTTATTTGTCGGATTAGCGAATGCCGAATTGGTTGGTCTTGATGAAGCCAGTTTATCAGATGTATCTGGGCAGTCCGGTCTTACTCTTGAGATGCACAAGCAACTTGAGATATCAGAAATCCTTTATTCGGATAAAGACAGCACTTCTGGAGAAATATTAGATTTCAAAGACATTGTGATTGGTCACCCAAATGATGTGAATAATCAGCAAGCGATATCAGTTCACACCATAGATGTGGATGGTAATGATGGCTTAGTCATTGTCAGTGATTTTCAAGACACGCGTTTACAAATTGGCTCTATCTCTGTGGGTAATCACAGAGGATCTGCTTTAGATGGTTATGCCACACGACAAAGTTTTGGTCAGCTTCAATATGATTGGGTCGGTACTAATACCTTAACCATAAATGGTAAATCAGGTGGTGAATCCGGATTTATCATTTCGAGTGATACCAATCTTACCGATGCTGAATTCCGTTGGAGCACCAATGGAAATACGTTCCATATTAATAATATGGTGTACAGCGGAAGCATTACTGATATGACGTTGGATGTGGAAGACGATACAGTAAAAGCGTATCTAGCGTTACGTATGCCTAATATGTCTTACAGTATGAGTGTGGGTGGAATATGTTTTTCTGCCGCCGACTGTACAGCTGCAAACTCTATCGGCAGTTTTTCTGAAAGTCGTGCTTTTCAAAATAGTCATATTTTTATTTATGGTGGTGGACGAGAAGGTACCGGTATCACTATGAATATGCATTTCGAATTTGATGAAAGCGTTAATGCTAGTGGTGACGGTAACGTCAGCAGTTATACGGATGAGGCGACGATAAAAATTGCCAAGCAATCCGGTGCCGTGGATGTAACAGGTTTTACATTTGATATTGGTACAGGGGACGCTTTCCTTGGGGATCACATTGCCATGCAATGGGATAGCGTCATAGGTAACTTTAAGTCAGATCTGGTTCAAATTGCGGGTAATACAGTAGGTGCATTTGAAGTTCAATTTGATTTTAGTGATGGCGTGCATGACAGTGTGACCTATCAAAACCAATTAAAACTGGCGCCAGGCATTGCATTTGCGGGCAATGACTTTTCAGCTGATGCCGATTTAGTGGCAGCGGGTTTTGATTCTGTTATGACCAATTTCTATTCTAAGGTATCTAATGTTTCTGATGGTGTGAGTATTTACAATCAATGGAATATGACCGCCGATTTCTACTATACAGACGATACACATACCATAATGGCGGACAACTATTACGCCTATGGTGAAGGCTATAGCACACTGGATATTCGCAATGGTGCTGACTCGATTGATGCA
>JABXIK010000009.1 GCA_013373125.1 Gammaproteobacteria bacterium
GTGGTACGAGCCACTTGTTTAACTTCTGCTTTTTCTTCATCGGTGTGAACCCAGCGATCGATGGCATTGTTCACATCATCAGCGTGTTTTTCATCGATAACAGCATGAGCAATGAAAAAGGTTAGCTGTTTTTCAGTAAGGCCAAGTTTGTTTTGGCAAGCATCTAGAAGTGGTGCAAGGTGCTCATAGCTGTCTTCAGCCCAGAAGCTGTAACCTAGACGAGGAATCACCCCTCCGCGAATAGCAACGCTATCTAAGTAGCCATTTAGTGCATCAGTTGCCGGCATAGGAGGAGTATCAAAAATGTCTTTGCTCACTCCCATAGACTCAAGATCGTTAACTACCATGTTTTCGTGACCAAGTTCTTCAAGTGCATGCTTCATGGCAAAGCGTAATAAACCGACTTTTTTGTGGTCTTCACTGAAAGCAGCTGCAGCTTGGTTGATTGCATTGTTTTTCGTATAGTGAAACACCTGCACCATGGCTTTGACGTATAGCTCTTTACTGATGTTGGTGTTGGCAAGTTCAAAGAATAGGCCTTGTTTAATCTTTCCCCATTCTTCATTGCAGATTTCATCTAGCTCTTTACGAAAGTCAGACATGATTACACTCCTTATAGTTTAAGTATGGCTTTGATAGCAAACATGAATCGAGAAAACCCATTAAGTGCCTCAATGGAGTCCCAATGCTCAACCAGTTTTCCTGATTCAATTCGGTAGATATCAATGGCTTTAAATTTGACACTGAATAATTTGTTTGATGCCCAGTGGTCTGCATACACACAAACTAAATCATCTTTCTCAAAGATGTGTGTGATACGAGAGTCAATTTTGGAAAAGGTTTTATAATACTGGAGAAAATACTCTTTGAAGTTTTCTCTTCCATTTTTTACCAGGCTACTATGGTTGATGTAGTCATCAATCATGACCTCATTGCAGATATCAACGGATCGTTTCATAAACACTTGAGTATAGAATTCTTTTACGATATCCGTATTACTACGTTGTTGTTGGTTAATGTTGGCTAGCATATTAAGCCTCATCTTTTGTCTTGCTGGTTTTTAGAATGAACTTTTCAAAATTTTTCAATGTGGATTCTGTGTCATCCCCTTTTATTGAGAATATTCGACGAATGTCATTGATCATTGAGCCTTTGTAAAGCTCATAAACCTCATCGTTACGATCGTTTATTTGAAACTGAATAGTATCTGCGCTGAAATCAAGTGATTTTCGCTTAAGTCTAGGTTTGGAATAGGTGATGTAATTCTCTGTTTTGGTAGCCAGAGCAATTAGGCTTCCGGTAACAAAGCCTAGCATGTTGGATAAATTTTTTACTTTTGCGTCTTTATCAACAAGTAATCTTGAGAACTCTACATAATTGTTTTGGTAATCATTACCTAGAAATTGATTTATCTCGGAAGCATTTAAATATGCGTTTATTTCAAAAGGGTATACAGTTGCGCGTTGAGTACCAATGATTTCACCTTGGTAGTAACAAGCAAAAATATAGCTCCGATAATCCATTTCATCTATATAGATATCATCGTTGTAGAGCTTTTTGAAATATTCGTCATGCTTTCCGTACATTCTTTTTCTGGCTTCGGAAAGTAGCTTAAGATCTTGCTTATCAACGATTTGGCGAATGCTTATTTCATTATTACCAGTGAATTTATGTGTAATAAAGTCAAAAAATCGATAGTAGGTAGAAATATCTTCAAGTTGGTTGTAGATATTAAATTTTTCATTAATTCCATTATCTAAAATCATTTCTTATCTCCTTTTAAAAATTGATTGGTGAAATCTATAGATAGTTTTCGAATCAGTTAATATCAATTTGTTTTAAAAAATTACCTATTTGTAAGTTTTTTAAAAATTTTGTAATTAATTAACAAGGCTGTATATTGAAGGAAAAAAATAAGGAGCCCAAAATGTGTATTTTTTGTGACATAAGAGATGATCGAATAGAAGGATTAAAAGTTAGTACAGAATTTGAAAGCTATATTTTGTTAGATAAATTTCCCGTTAGTCCAGGTCATATATTGATTGTTAGTAATCAACATGGGGAGTTTCTAGCGGATGTGTCTGATAGTGTTAAAACTAAAATGCTGAATCTTGCATCAAGGCTGACAGATAACATGAAGAAAAATAATACAAAAATATTAGGGTTCAATATTATTATTAATGACGGTAAACATGCTGGGCAGCATATACCACATTTACATATGCACCTTGTGCCCAGGTACAAATACGATCGTTTGTCCCTTTTGTTTCGTTTTTTAACCTCTCGCTTGAATCCTCGCAATTATTTTTCTAAATCCAAGATGAAATTATCCTTTTATCTTCAAGTGCAAGAGGCCGTGGTGGCTATGTCTCAGCCTTGTGTTACAAAATGCAATTAATCTGAGGCAAATTGATATATTCAGCTAGGGCGAATACTAAGAAGATAGTGGGATTATCTTGCTCATTAGAATAAGAAGGAGAAATCATGAGTGAAGTTATCACCACTAAACATATTATCCAGAAGGTTCCTGAGATCTTGTCTGGATTCCCTAATATTCTTAAAGGTATTAAGGTCTCTAATAACACAGATATGACCAAGTCGGTTGGGCTAGGTGTCTGTTTTGAAGAAGCTGTGGCTGCTAATGGCGACGGTTTAGCCTTGATTTATGAAGGACGCCAATACACTTATAATCAATTAAATGCTTGGGTTAATCAGTTAGCTCATTACATGATGTCTTCGGGTATTCAGAAAGGCGATGCGGTAGGAATTTTAATTGAGAATCGCCCAGAGCTTCTAGTCTCGGTTTTAGCATGCGCAAAAATAGGCGCCGTGAGTGCCATGTTAAATACTTCACAGCGTAGCAAGGTCTTAGTACACAGTATTACCTTAGTGGAACCTAAGATGATGCTAGCGGGTGAAGAGTGTGCAGAAGCTTATGATGCTATTCGCCAAGAGGTGAATATTGCGGAAGATAAGCATTTGTATTTTGCGGATATGGATACACGGACTTTTAAAGGTGAAGCACCAAATGGGTGGCTGAATGCACCTGATTGTATCGCTAACTCTTCAAAAACAAACCCAGACACCACCTATCAAGTATTCCCTTTAGATCCTTGTTTTTATATTTATACATCGGGCACAACAGGTTTGCCAAAAGCGGTTGTGTTTAACCATGGTCGCTTTATGAAAGCATTTGGCTCGTTTGGTTTAGCGGCGGTGCGCTTGCAACCAGAAGATCGAATGTATGTGCCATTACCTTTTTATCATTCAACTGCCATGGCAGTATGCTGGGGTTCGGTGTTGGCTGGTCATGCTTGTTTGGTTATGGCGAGGAAATTCAGTGCCAGTGGTTTCTGGCGAGATGTGCGTGATAATGACGCGACTTCGTTTGGTTACGTGGGTGAGTTATGCCGTTATTTATTGGAACAGCCTGCTTCTGAGGATGACATTAAAAATCACGTTAGAGTGATTGTTGGTAACGGCATGCGTCCTTCCATTTGGAATGAATTTAAAAGTCGTTATGGTATTGAGCGTATCATGGAGTTTTATGCATCCAGTGAAGGCAATATCGGTTTTACTAACTTATTAAATTTCGATAAGACCGTAGGTATTTCTCCATATCCTTATGCCATTGTTGAGTACGATAAAGAAACTGATTTGCCTGTGTTAAATAAAAAAGGCTACATGAAAAAAGTACGCAAAGGTGGGGTGGGTTTATTGATCGGTGAGATTACTGAAAAAACACCATTTCATGGCTATACCGATCCTAATAAGACACAATCCTGTATTTTAGAAAACGTCTTCAAGCAAGGAGATCAATGGTTTAATACTGGGGATCTTATGCGTGATATGGGCTATCGTCATGCCCAATTTGTGGATCGCACAGGCGATACCTTCCGCTGGAAAGGGGAGAATGTATCCACAACAGAAGTGGAAATGATGCTTGAAGAGCTATCTGAGATTCAAGAAGCCATCGTTTATGGTGTTGAGATTCCCAATACCAATGGTCGTGCAGGCATGGCTTCAATCAAATTAACTAAAGAGTTAACTCAAGTAGACTTTGCATCTGTTTTGGATAGATTAAAGTCGTTATTGCCTAGCTATGCGGTTCCTGTATTCCTTATCGTTAACGATGCGGTAGAAGTGACGGGTACATTTAAGCATTTGAAAGGCCCACTTAAAGATCGAGGCTATGATGTGCGTAAAAATGAACAGCCTATTTATGTATGTCTACCTGGAGAAAACACTTATGTGCGATTAACACAAGAGTTGCAGCAAGACATAGATGCAGGTAAATATAAATACTGATGTTCATGTAAATTAAAATAAGGCCCTTCGGGGCCTTTTTTAATTTGGATTTAAATGTGCTTTTAGAGTGTTCTTAATTTCTTGATAGCGAATGTGTGCGCATATCCCATAACCACTAATTTGTTTCGCTTTCATACTGGTTAGCAAGGGGTTGCCAATGCCAGCTAAAAATCGGCACTGAGTATCCAAAGTCGTTGTATTATTGAATAACTCTTGGGACTTTACATTCAGCAGATTAATGGCCTTTTGGATTTCATTGCTATCGGGAAATGGCTGTGTCACAGAGCTTTCAAGTTTAGCGACTTGACCACGGCATACAGAGCAGTGTCCACAGTTTCTGGGGGAGTTGTTATCATCAAAATATCGAGCCAACATATGGCTTAAGCATTGGTCTAATTCAAAAAATCGAATCATAGCGGCAATACGATTGATTTCTTTTTCTTCCGAATCTTTGAAATATTGATATAAAGAATCAGCGAGTCCCGGCTGAGAAAGTTCAAATTGATCCACATGATAGACCTCGGTCAGCTGTTTACTTTCTAATTGAATCCAGCCTTGCTCATGTAGATATTCCAGTGCGTTGAGAGCATGTTGTCGCTCAATACCACTTTGGGTGTAACATGAGTTCAAGTCAGGCACAGCCCATATTTTATTAAATTTTGTATGTTTGAATATCTCGCTTAGCACATTTTGTCTGCGTTCATCAAAATTAGAGAGTATCTCTTTCTGCGTTTTATTCAATTTGAAGCGGTAATCAGCATAATAACTGTATTTAGGCTCTAAAATATTTCTTAACTCTAGTTGCACCAGCAATGTTTTCAGTGGTAGTTGCTTAATATTGCTAATCTTACTGAGAGCAGTAATTTGCATTTCCCAATTAGAGGACGTAGTGGTTTCAAGCATGTGATGTAACAGAGTCGTTATACTTGAATGTTCTGGTGTATCGCCGTACACAAAATTCTCAACGGTTGTTAAGCCATCAAGGTTTGCAAGGGTAATGCATTTTGAGGGAAGTCCATCACGACCAGCACGTCCAATTTCTTGGCTAAAGTTCTCAATTGATTTTGGAAGGTCATAGTGAATAACAAAGCGAATGTCACTTTTATCAATGCCCATACCAAATGCAATGGTGGCAACTATGACGCTTAATTGTCCATGCATAAATTGATGTTGAATGGCTTCGCGCTTTTCACTATCAAATCCTGCATGGTAGGCACTGGCATTAATGCCTTGTTGTTGTAAATACAAGGCAACTTCTTCGGCCGTATTTTGCAGTGTCACGTAAACAATCCCCGAACCTTTCTGATTTTGAACTTGTTGCAGTAACACTGTGGATTTATCGACTTGTTCGACCGGAAGAATTTGAATATCTAGATTCGAGCGATAAAAACCAGTTTGAACGATATGTTCGGGTTTAATACCAAATTTTTCCGCCATGTCGCGTTTAACTTTACGCGTTGCTGTTGCTGTCAGTAATAACGTGACGGGTATATTCAAGTTTTGCTTATATTGAGGCAGCTTTAGGTAATCCGGACGAAAATTATGTCCCCATTCAGAAATACAATGGGCCTCGTCTACCACTAGCATAGAGATTGAAACCGTTTTTATAAAGTCACGAAATCTCTCATTTTTGAAACGCTCCACACTGATCATTAGTATCTTAATCTCGCCTGCTTTCACCGCTTGAGTGACTTGACGATATTCATCGTGGGATAAACTAGAATCTAGGCTTGCTGCAGTAATACCTTTACCTTTTAAAAATGTTACTTGATCTTTCATTAGTGCAAGTAAAGGGGAAACAACTAACGTTAAATGGGGCAGCTTGAGTGCTGTTAGCTGATAACACAGGGATTTACCTGAGCCAGTGGGAAAAATGGCTAGACTATTTTTTCCTTGAAGTAGTTGTTGGATGGTTTGTTCTTGCCCTGGTCGAAAGGCATCAAATCCAAAATTTTTGCGAAGATCGTTAACAAGTAAAGACATGGGGATATTGTAATGAAGAATCTATCTTACAATATGCCAGTTATTCACTACGAGGTCATCAATCCATTTAAAATAGGTATTTGTAACTGACACTGAATTGCTGGCTAAGATCTTGCCAGCCCCCTTCGGAACCATAATAGGAAGGTAATGGCACTGGCGCATCTAATAGGTTATAGATTTGAGCACTGAATTGGCTGTTCTTTGATATTTTCCAAAATCCATAGAGATCAAAACGGTCGTAGGATTGATCGGTTTTTGTATCAAATTCGAGATTATCACTTAAAGCGTATTGCTCCATGTGCCGATACCAAATACCAACCATGGCATTCATAGTTGGAAATTTGTACTCTGCATTTAAACTAGACATCCACTTTGGAAAGGCCTGGTAGTCTATATTGTCACTGGTGTTTTTACTTTTGACATAGCTCAGATTACCTCTTAGTAACCAGCTGACATATTGTTTTGTCGAGGAAAGCTCCAAGCCTTGTGATCGGCTAGCATGAATATTTTGGTATTGATTAGTACTGCTACCTGTCGCGACGGGTACCAGTGTAATCGCATTGCGCCAGTTGCTATTGAATAACACGGACTCAAATGTGAAGTCAGTATCTTGATACATAATGACATATTCATAAGAATCAATGGTTTCGGCTTCAAGATTTGGATCGCCTAATACCGA